>NZ_LZKV01000157.1:0-58055 GCF_001672995.1 Mycobacterium sp. 1482292.6
GCCGCGCAGGGTGATGACCGACGCCGGTTGGGTGCCGGGCGGGATGGTGATTTCGCTGACGCCGTCCAAGATGGCGTCGACGGTGACGGTGGCGCCCAGCGCCGCGTCGACCATCGGCACCGAAACCGTGCAGTGCAGATCGTCGCCTTCGCGGACGAAGACGTCGTGGGGCTGTTCGTGGACCTCGACGTAGAGGTCGCCGGCCGGGCCGCCGCCGGGCCCGACCTCACCCTGCGCGGCGAGCCGCACGCGCATGCCGTCGCCGACACCCGCGGGGATCTTGACGCTGATCTCGCGGCGGGCCCGCACCCGGCCGTCGCCCATGCATTGATGGCACGGGTCGGGGATGACGACGCCGACGCCCCGGCAGGTCGGGCAGGGCCGGGACGTCATCACCTGGCCCAGCAGCGAGCGCTGCACGGTCTGCACCTCACCGCGACCGCCGCAGGTGTCGCACGGGACCGGCGCGGAGTCGCCGTTGGTGCCCTTGCCTTGGCATCGATCGCAGAGCACCGCGGTGTCGACGGTGACCTGCTTGGTCACGCCGGTCGCGCACTCTTCGAGGTCGAGGCGCATGCGCAGCAGCGAGTCCGAGCCCGGCCGTACCCGCCCGATCGGGCCGCGGGAGGTCGCGCCGCCGCTGAAGCCGCCACCGAAGAAGGCCTCGAACACGTCGCCCAGGCCACCGAATCCGGCGCCGAAACCACCGCCCGCCGCGGCCGCGTTCTCCATCGGATCGCCGCCGAGGTCGACGATCCGCCGCTTCTCGGGGTCGCTCAGCACCTCGTAGGCGACGCTGATCTCCTTGAATTTCGCCTGCGCGGCCTCATCGGGGTTGACGTCCGGATGCAGTTCGCGCGCCAGCTTGCGGTACGCGCGCTTGATCTCCGCGTCGCTGGCGTTTCTGCTCACGCCGAGCAGCCCGTAGTAATCGCGTGCCACGCTTGACTCTCCTATACCTGGTCTTTCCCCGCGCCTACCCACCCTGCGGGTGCGCGTTCATCGAGCACCCAGGACTTCGCCGATATACATGGCAACCGCAGCAACGCTGGCGATAGTTCCCGGATAGTCCATCCGGGTGGGCCCCAGCACACCCATTCCCCCGTAAACGGTGTCGGAAGTGCCGTAGGCGGTGGTCACCACGGAGGTGCCCAATATCTGCTCGGCGGCCGTCTCGTGGCCGATGCGCACCGTCACCTTACCGGCTTCCTGCTGGGCGGCCAGCAACCGCAACACCACCACCTGCTCCTCCAGCGCCTCCAGGATGGAGCGCAACGAGCCGCCGAAATCGGCCGCGTTACGGGTCAGGTTGGCGGTACCGCCCAACAACAGGCGCTCTTCGGTGTGTTCGACGAGGGATTCCAGCAACACCGTCGCCGACCGGCCGACGGCGTCACCCAGGCCGTCCGGGCTGCGCAGCTGTCCGGCGAGGTCGGCCACCGCGACCGAGGCGGCCGACAGCTTCTTTCCCACCAGCGCCTGGCCAAGCATCTCGCGCAGCTGGGCCAGTTCGTGCTCGTCGATGACGTCACCGAGTTCGACGACCCGCTGGTCGACCCGGCCGGAGTCGGTGATGACAACCATCAGGAGCCGGGCCGGGGTCAGGGCGATCACCTCGAGGTGGCGCACCGTGGACGACGACGCCGTGGGGTACTGCACGACGGCGACCTGCCGGGTCAGTTGCGCCAGCAGCCGCACCGCCCGGCGCAGGACGTCATCGAGGTCGACCCCGGACTCGAGGAAGCTCTGGATCGCGCGCCGTTCGGCCGACGACAGGGGCTTGACGTCGTCGAGCCGGTCGACGAATTCGCGGTAGCCCTTCTCGGTGGGCACCCGTCCGGAACTGGTGTGCGGCTGGGTGATGTAGCCCTCGGCCTCCAGCACCGCCATGTCGTTGCGGACGGTGGCGGACGAGACGCCGAGGTTATGTCGCTCCACCAACGCCTTGGAACCGATCGGTTCTTTGGTCGCGACGAAGTCGGCCACGATGGCGCGCAGCACCTCGAACCGACGGTCATCGGCACTTCCCACCGGCCGCCACCTCCTTCGATACCGCCTTGACCGGATTCATTTTACGGGCCCGGGCGGCGTCGACCTCACCGGTGAAGCGCGAGCAGACGCAAAAGCACGCTGCCCGTCCGCGTTCGGGTGCTTTTGTGTCTGCTCGCCGGAACAACCGGCGTCCCGCTAGCCTTTCCAGAATGAACCGGTCGGGCCAGAGCAACGATTCGGGAAGGGTCGGCCGATGATCTTCAAGGGCGTGCGCGACGGCAAGCCGTATCCCGAGCACAACCTCTCGTATCGGGATTGGTCGCAGATTCCGCCGCAGCAGATCCGGCTCGACGAATTGGTCACCACCACAACGGTGCTCGCCCTGGACCGCCTGCTCTCCGAGGACTCCACCTTCTACGGCGATCTCTTCCCGCACGCGGTGCGGTGGAAGGGCATCACCTATCTCGAGGACGGCCTGCATCGCGCGGTGCGCGCCGCGCTGCGGAACCGCACCGTGCTGCACGCGCGGGTATACGACATGGATATGTCGCTGCACCCACCGAGGTGATTCGAGTGGTCACGTTCGGGCCTCACCGCGTGTCGACCTGGTAAGGACGTTGGTTTCCGCCACAACTTGCCAGGAGGACCGCCATGGCACGGCTGCAAGGAGTCTCCGACCGCGACGCCGGACTCGGCGCCAAGATCGCCTTCTTTTTCACGAGGCGCAAGCTCGCACGGATGACCGGGCTGGAAACCGCGGGGATGCTGGAACCGCTGCGGATGTACGCGCACATCCCGCGACTGCTCAACGCCTACGGCAGGTTGGAGCAGGCCGAGTCGAAACTCGACGTCCTCACCCCGCGCCAGCGGGCGCTGGCCGAGTTGAAAGCGGCGACGACGGTGCGCTGCGAGTACTGCATCGACCTCGGCTCCCAGATCGCCCGGCGCTGGGGCATCACCGACGAGGAGCTGCTGGCCCTGGCCAACTACCAGAGTGCGCCGTGCTTCTCCGACGTCGACAAGCTGATCGTGCAGTACGCCACCGCGATCAGCCGTACCCCCGTCGAGGTGACCGACGAGCTCTTCGATGCGCTGCGCGCGCACTTCGATACCGCCCAGCTGGTCGGCTTGACCCACGTCATCACGCTGGGCAACCTGCGCGCCCGCTTCAACATCGCGCTCGACATCGGGTCGTCGGGCTTCTCCGGTGACCGGGTGTGCGCCCTGCCCGAGACCGACCGCCGATGACGGCGGATGCGTCCCTGGCGGCACGCTTCGAGGCGGCCCGGCCCCAGCTGGGCGCCGTCGCTTACCGCATGCTGGGCTCGATCGACGACGCCCAGGACGCGGTGCAGGAGGCCTGGTTGCGCCTGAGCCGCACCGCCGGCGTGGACGGCGTCGTCAATCTCGACGCCTGGCTGACCACGGTGGTGGCGCGCATCTGCCTGAACATGTTGCGCGACCGCCGAACCCGGGGCCGCGACGAACATCTCGGCCGCCTGCCCGATCCGATCGTGGAGGCGGACGGCGAATCCGACCCCGAGCACCGCGCGATGCTGGCCGACGCGGTGGGGCTGGCGCTGTTCGTGGTGCTGGATACGTTGCCGCCGGCCGAGCGGCTGGCGTTCGTGCTGCACGACGTCTTCAGGGTGCCGTTCGAGCAGATCGCGGCCATCGTCGAGCGGACGCCGGAGGCAGCCCGCAAGCTGGCCAGCCGGGCGCGGCGCCGGATCGAGCAGGCCGATCCGTCGCCCGAGGGCACGGTGGCCGCGCAACGCGAGGTGGTCGACGCGTTCTTCGCGGCGGGGCGCAGCGGCGACTTCGACCGCCTGGTTTCGGTGCTCGATCCCGACGTGGTGTTGCGTGGTGACTTCGGTGCCCGCACCGCCGTCTTCCGCGCCGAGGGCGCGCAGCAGGTGGCCGGGCTGGCCCGCGGTTACGCCGGGCCGGAGCGCGAGGTCCGTTCGGCGACCGTGAACGGCGCCGCGGGCGCGGTGATCTTCGTCGCCGGCCGCGCGGCGTCCGTCATGGCCTTCGTGGTGCGCGGCGGCCGGATCCGCGCGATCGACGTGCTCGCGGATCCGGCCCGCATCGCCAGGTTGGACCTGAGCGCATTACGCGCGGGTCACTGACCGGCGGCCTGCAACAACTCCATCGCCGACGACCGCGACAGCACCCAGCCGCCCTGGTTGACGAACGTGACGTTCTGCGTGACCGGCGACGTCAGCTTCGGGCCGGAGACCGCAACGTCGGCCGTGGCCGAACCGGCCGCGGCCGGCTGGATGTTCGTGACGTCGAACGACAGCGGCAGGTCGCCGTTCTTCGCCGCCTTCTGCAGCTTCTTGTCGGCGACGTGCGCTTCGATCCCGCTGATGCCGCCCTGCACCAGATTGCTCTTGTTGGCGAACGGGACACTCGGGTCGGCGAGGCTGGTGAGCACGCCGGTCAGCTGATCGGGAGTCGGCAGGTTGGCGCCCGCGACGGGCTGCGCCGGTGGCGGGTCCTGCGGAAGCGGCGCGCCGACAGTGGCGAGCCGCACCCCGGCGGCCAGCGCACTCGGGGTTGCGGTGGAGGCGACGCCGGCGGCAACGCCCCCGACGATGGCCAGGGCTGCCACCCCGGTGGCGATGGTTTTGACGATCTTCATGGTTCCCCCTTCGGTGGGCACGAATGTCGACGCAGGGTTGGCGATCCGCAACGCCGGTTCGTGGCGGTGTGGACGGTGTCAGCGTGCCCGTTGCGTTTGTTATTTCGTGTCTCGGCACCGATACGTTACGGCCATCCGATGTGCGGGCAACAGGAGAAGACTGTGCGCCGGCTGTGCGGGGGCGTCCGCCGTGGGCCCGATATGCCAAACCCCATGCGCCTGCGTTGCGGGGCGCATGGGGTTCGGCGATGTCGTCGGATCTTA
The DNA here is from genome assembly GCF_001672995.1 of Mycobacterium sp. 1482292.6. Taxonomy (NCBI): domain Bacteria; kingdom Bacillati; phylum Actinomycetota; class Actinomycetes; order Mycobacteriales; family Mycobacteriaceae; genus Mycobacterium; species Mycobacterium sp. 1482292.6. The sequence continues at coordinate 4,904 of NZ_LZKV01000157.1, forward strand.
GTTCGTCGCGGTCGCCGCCTGGATCAGCGCGATCGCCGCGTCGTGCTGCAAGACCCAGTTGCCGCCCTGGTTGACGAACACCAGGTGCTTGTTGACCGGCCCGGCGAACTTCGGGCCGGTGATGCCGACGTCGGCCTGGGCCAGGTTCGGCCCCGCCGGCGCGATGTTCGTCACGTTGAACTGCTCGGGGAAGTTCCCGTTGCGGTAGGCCTTCCGCAGGTCGTGGTCGGCCACCATGCCCTCGTTTTGAGGGATGCCGTTTTCGACGAGGTTGTTCTTGTCCCGGTAGTTGACGCCGGGGTCGGTTACTTGGGTGCACAGGTTGGCCAGCTGGTCAGCCGTCGGCAGCTGCCCCGGCGCGCCCGGCGGCGGGGGCGGAGGCGGCGGCGGATCCTGCGGCAGTGGCGCGCCGACGGCCGCCAACTGCACATGATCCAGACCCATCGGTGCTGCAATGGAAGCCACGCCGGCGGCGGCGCCGCCAATGGCGGTCAGGGCCGCCACGCCCGTGGCAATGGACTTCACGGATTTCACAGGTCCCCCTTCGATGCACATGGACCGTGGCGGAATCCTGCGGATGGCCGCACACGGTCACACGTCTCCATGGTTGAAGATGGTGTAAGTGTGCCCTGTGACTTGGGAATTTGTGTCTCGGGTCGGTCACGTTACGACGACGCTACGGTCGCGACGTGTGAAAACACGCTAAATGGCCTGTGCCGCAAGTGGGTTTTGGCGCTGCAGGCACGCGGCCAATTACTCCGCGGCGAGCGCCTCGATCAAGCTCTTGGGCCGGATGTCCGACCAGTTCTGTTCGACGTACTGCAGGCAATCCGCGCGGCTTGCTGCCCCGAACGCCACCCGCCAGCCGGCCGGTGTGTCGGCGAAGGTCGGCCACAGGCTGTGCTGGTCCTCGTCGTTGACCAGAACCACGAATGTCGCGTTCTCGTCATCAAAGGGGTTGGCGCTCATCGTGTCTCCTTCTCACGGGATACTTGGACGGGCTGACGGTGGATCCCAACACCCGATCGGACAGCAGGCCAAGGCAGCTCAGGTTGGGAAACCCGGGCCCCTGGGTGAGCCCGGACAGGTTCGGCAGGAACAACTTGGGTGTCACGTCGGTGACGGCCAGGTCATAACCTATCGCCTCCTGCAGTCGCTCCGAGGTCAGGGGCCCACCAAGGCCGAGTTCCAGCAGATCAAGCGCGTCCTGGCTGAATAACGGTGCGAACCAAAGCGAGTCGGCGCCGGAGCCGTCGATGACGAGATCGAACCCGTGTACCGTTTCGAAGTTCTCACTGCCGCGGTTGGTGGACAGCGTCAACCGGATCTGCCCCTCCTTGCCGACCGCGTGGGCGACGCGGCCACGCAGGTGGTGGATGCGATCGTCGGCCAGCAACGCCTCCTGCACGTTGGACGAGAACACCCCACGGTCGGTGCGGGCCAACGCGTCGCGGCGTTCGGCCAGGGTCAGGGCCGGCCAGTTGGTGGGATCGGAGAACAGCGAGTTCTCGAAGAATCCCTCGCCGCGGGTGAACAACGTGGCCTGCGGGGAGATCACGGTGATGCTCGAAACCCGGTGGCGGAACAACTCATAAAGCATCGCCGCGGCCGTCTCGCCACCGCCGATCACCGCCACCCGCTCCGCATTGATCCGGTCGTGATTGGCGGCGCGGTCCCAGAACTGGGCAATCGACAGCATGCGCGGATTGCCGGGCAGCAAGGACTTTTCGGCCTGGCCGGGGCCGGTGATCATCAGGGCATCGGCGTGCACAGTGGTTTCGTGCGTGTGCAGCGCCCAGCGGTCGCCGGTGATCGCCAGTCGTTCGACGTCACCGTGCACCACATTCATGCCCACGTGGTCGGCGACCCAACTCAGGTACTGACTCCACCGGCGATGCGTCGGTGCCGGCCTGCCACGATCGATCCACTCGGCGAACGATGCCGTGGCGATCAGATAGGACTGCCAGCTGTAGCGGGTCATCCGCTCGTCGAGTTCGGCGTTGCGGCGCGGCACCAGCGCCGAGCGGTAGGGAAACCCGACGTCCTTTTCCGGGCTGGTACCGAGCCGGTGCGCGCCGTCGGTCCATCCGCCGCTGGCCTGCCAGTTCGCCGCGACACCGATCCGCTCCACGGCCACCACGTCGGGAACCTCGACGCCCATCTCGCGCAACGCGAAGGCCTTGGCCGCGACGGCCACCGCCTTGGCGCCGGCCCCCACGATCGCCAGTGTGCTCATTTCACCATCTCCCGCAGTGATTCGATCCAAAGCTCTTGCAGCGCAGCAATATCGGAGCCATCGAGAATGTCGGGCAGCGCGCGCCACTGCGCGGCCAGCACCCGCTCCCCGTCAAAGGTCAGCACCATCGCCGCGATGGTGAGCTCATGACGCACGGCCAGCTCCGGCTCCGGCACCGGCGACGCGCCGGCGAGCAGCTCGCGTTCGAGCCGCAGCCCCGTGCCGCCGTCGGCGTGGGCGGCGCCGAGGTAATTCAGCAGCAGTTGCGGGGGCCGGAAGCCGGCGAGCCGCTCGGCGGTGTCGGCCCGCAGGTAGCGCAGCAACCCGTAGTCGAGTCCGTCGCCGGGGATGGAAGCCAGCTGCTCCCCCACCCTGCGCGGGTCGGTCGAGTCCAGCCGCACCGGGTAGATGGAGCTGAGCAGCCCGACGGTGTCGCTGGTGTCGATGGTGTGTGCGCCCGGGCCGTCAACCAAACCGTCTGCGCGGCCGTGTGTTTCGAGCGCCAGCAGCGGTGGCGGGGTGGGCTGGCCGCGCAGCTCGCGCCAGCGGGTCACCGTCGCCGCGGTGGCGGTGACCAGCAGCGTGGGCAACGGCAGACCCGAATCCAGCAGCCGGCGGGTGACGTCGGCGTCGGTGACGGCGTTGCGGACGATCAGATCGCGGGCCCGATCGCTGCTCGGATCCAGCCGCCGGGCACCGAGGTCGGGATCGTCGCCGTCGAGCTGGGACGCCCAGAATTGCGCCGTGTCCAGCCGCCGCGCCCGCGCGGTGAGCGCGTCGGCCCAGCGGCGATAGCTGGTGTGTTCGCGAACGGGCGCCGGCGAGTGACCGGTGGCCGCGGCCGCCAGCGCGGCGCCGAGTTCACCGAGGATCACTCGCCACGACGCGGGGTCCAGCGCGACGACGTGCGCGGCCAGCAGCAGAACGCTTTCCCCGGCGGGCGGTCGAAGCCACACCGCGGACAGCAGCGTTCCGCGTTCGGGGTCCAGGCGCTCGACGGCCTCGGCGACGTAGGCCGGTACCGCCGCGGCCAGATCGCCGACCACCTCAACCTCGTTGAGTGCGTTGCGAATATCGGCGTCGGGGTTGGGTACCAGGGTCATGGTGGGGCGGTCCACCCGGGTGCGCAGCACCTCGTGGCCCTCGATGATGCCGGCCAGGGCCGCTTCCAGCTGTTCGCGGCGCAGCGTCTCGGGCAACCGGATGGCTTCGGTCTGGGCGAGCCTGCGCGGGTCGCCGTGTTCGTAGAGCCATCGGCCGTTGGGCAGCAACGGCATCGGTCCGGTACGGGTGTCCGCTTGCTGGGTGGCGGCCGTGGTCTCCGAGTCGATCGCTTCGGCCAGTTCGCGGACGTTGCCGCACTCGAGGATGAGCCTGGCGCGCAACGCAATTCCGCGGGCCCGGGCCGCTTGCACCACCGACAACGCCATGATGCTGTCCAGGCCAAGCTGCAAAAAGTCGGCGGTGACGTCGATGCGCGATTGGCCGAGCAGCTCGGCGAGCAGCTCGGCCAGCGCGGATTCCGTGGGCGTCTCGGGCGACGCCGCGCCGGCTTCGGATTCGTCGGCGTCGAATGCGGCCAATGCCGTTTCGTCGAGTTTTCCGTTGGGGGTCAACGGAATCTCGTCGACCACGATGATGCGCTGTGGAACCATGTAGCGCGGCAGCCGGTTGCTGAGCATGCTCCGCAACTCGGCGGCCGTGAACCCTTCGGTGGCCGGGTCGATCGCGACGTATGCGGTGAGCCGCGCAACGCCTCGGCGTTGCCGTACCAGCACCCCGGCGTGCCGCACGGCCGGATGTGATTCGAGGGCGGCCGCGATCTCGCCGGGTTCGACGCGGTGGCCGCGAATCTTCACCTGGGCGTCGGCTCGTCCCACGTATTGCAGTGAGCCGTCGGGCAATCGGCGCACCAAATCGCCGGTGCGATACATCCGTTCTGCCGCCGCGAACGGGTCGGCGACAAAGCGTGCCGCGGTCTCCGGGGCGCGGCCCAGATAGCCGCGGGCCAGCTGGGCACCGCCCAGATACAGTTCGCCCGTCGCCCCGCAGGGCACCGGGCGCAACGCGGAATCCAGTACGTAGCCGCGGGTGTGCCGGGTCGGGCGTCCGATCGAGGGCTCGTCGTACTCGGCGATGGTGGCGACCACCGCCTCGACCGTGGTTTCGGTGGGCCCGTAGCAGTTGTGCGCCATCATCGAGGTGGTGTCGCAGGTGTTGCGGATCCGCGCCCAGGCCGCGCTGCCCACCGCCTCGCCGCCCAGCGCCAGCACGGTCAGCGGCGCCTCGGTGAGCAAACCGAACGCCTGCAGCTGGGCAAACATCGACGGGGTGGTGTCGATCATGTCGATGCCCTGCGCGGCGATCAGCGCGACCAGCGCCTCGGCATCGGTCTGGGTCTGCTCGTCGACGACATGCACGCCGTGCCCGTCGAGCAGACCGACCAGCGGCTGCCAGGCGGCGTCGAAGGCGAACGACCATGCGTGGGCGATGCGCAGGGGCCGGCCCAGTGTGGCTGCCGCGGGCCGCAATACGCGGTCCAGATGATCGTCGGCGTAGGCGCCCACCGCGCCGTGAGTTCCGATGACGCCCTTGGGTTCTCCCGTCGTGCCGGAGGTGAACACGACGTAGGCGGCCTGCGCGGGTGGAACGTCGACGGCGTCGAAGTCATCGTCGTGCGGTTCGCCGGCCTCGAGCAGCTTTTCGGTCAGCTCGTCGTCCAAGACGATCGACGCGCCCGATTGGCGCAGGATCGAGTCGATCCGTTCGGGGGGCATGCCGGGCTCCGTCGGCACGCACATGCCTCCGGCTTTGAGCACGGCCAATAGCGCGATGATGTAGTGCGGCCCTCGCGAAAGTTTGAGAGCCACGGGTGTTTCGGACTTGACGCCCTGTCGGGCGAGTCGCGCCGCAAGCCGGGTGGCGTGCCGGTTCAGCTCGCGGTAGCTCAGCGTCCCGCCCGCCCAGCTGATAGCCGGGTTGTCCGGCGTCCTGGCCACGACGTCGGCGAAGCGGGCGTGGATGCTCAACGGCGCCACCGGTTTCGGCGTTGCGGTCGCGCCCAGCGGGCCGTCCTCATCGTCGAGCAGGACGCTGACCTCGCGCAGGGCACGCTCCCAGCCCTGCAGCAGTCGCTCGGCGGTGGTCAGCACGCGGCGCCCGAAGGTGGCGGCGGGAACCGCCCCCAGCGCTCCGTCGATCGCTTCGATCAGCACCACCAGCTCGCCGCCTTCCATGTGGGCGGCGATGGCGATCGGGAAATGCGACAGGGTCTGCAGGGCGGACGGCCGGAATGTCGCTCCGCCGGCGGTCAATTCGCCGCCGGCGGTCAGGCCGTCCATCGGAAAGTTCTCGTAGACCAGCAGGGTGTCGAACATCTCCCCGACGCCGCCGAGGGCGCGAAGTTGGGCATGCCCGAGATAGCTGTGTTCGCGTAGCAGCGCGGCGGTGCGCTGCACGGCGCGGCACTGGTCGCCGGCGGAGGCGGACGGGTCGAGCCGGACCCGCAGCGGCACGGTATTGATGAACAAGCCGACCATGGTCTCGACGCCGGTCAGTTCGGGGGGACGGCCGGACACCGTGACCCCGAACACCACGTCGTGCGTATCGGTCAGCCGCGACAACACCAGCGCCCATGCCATTTGCATCAGGGTGTTGACGGTGACGCCCCGGGAGCGGGTGCCGTCGACCAGCCGCGCGGTGGTTTCGGCCGGCAGTCGCAGTCGGGTGGTGCGCGGCAGCCCCGGTTGCTGGCCCTCGCTCGTGTCCATGGATCCCAGGGCGGCGGCGAGCAGGGTGGGGCCCGGCAGGCCCGCCAGGTGTTCGCGCCAGACCCGTTGGCTGGCTTCCGGATCGCGGCTCGCCAGCCAGCCGATGTAGTCGCGGTAGGGCCGCGGGGCGGCGGGCAGCGCCGCCGGATCGCCGCCGGCCTGGTACAGCATCATCAACTCGTTGACGAACACCGGCAGCGACCAACCGTCGATCACGATGTGATGGGCGGTGAGTACCAAACGCCATTGCTCGCCGGGCAATTCGATCAGCAGGAAGCGGATGGCCGGCCCGTGCTCAAGATCGAACGGTCGCCGCCGCTCGCCGGTTTCCAGCGCCGCTACGTCCCCCGGCGCGGCGGCGACGAGCCGCCAGGGCAGCTCGACGCGGGACGGCACGATCTGCACCGGTCGCGGGATCCCCCGGCTGAAGAAGCTGGCCCGCAGATTCGGGTGGCGCACCAACATCTGCTCCGCGCAGTCGCGCAGCAGTGCGACGTCGAGTGCGCCGGAGATGTCCGCGGCGATCCCGATCACGTACGGGTCGTCCGCCTCTTCGCCGTCGGCGAATTCGGCGAGCGTGGTCAGCGAATACAAGCCCTCTTGCAGCGGGCTCAGCGCCATGACGTCCTCGATGTCGGGCGCGACATCGGTTTTGGCGGCCGTCACGTCGTGCCTTGGCGTGACGACGACCAAAGCTGCGTCACCGCGGCCAGGTCCGAGGACGACAGCCCGGAGGTGCTCATCGGCTCGAAACGGGTATCGGCCGCCGGCTCTTGCTGCTCGATGCCGGATTCCGCGTCGCCCAGGGCATCCAGCGCGGCCGCCAGCTGCTGCACCGTCGGATTCTCGAAGATCATCCGCGGGCTCACGGCCAGGCCGGCGGCCCGCGCCCGCGAGGCGAGCTGCACGGACAGGATGCTGTCACCGCCGAGGGCGAAGAAGTCGTCGAAGCGCCCGACCTCGGGGGTGGACAGCAGTTCGGCGAAAACCTTGGCCAGCGCCCGTTCGGTGTCGGTGCGGGCGGGTTCGGTCTGACCGCCGGTGCTGACCGCCGGCCGCGGCAACCCGGGCCGGTTCAGCTTGCCCGATTCGGTTTTGGGCAGGGCGTCGAGCACGGTCAGCGACGACGGCAGCATGTACCCCGGCAGCGTCATGGCGATCGCGGCGCGCACCTCCCCCGCGAAAGCCGCCTTCTCGGCGTCATCCGAGATCGGCCGTTGCGGCACAACATATCCGGCCAGCGACGTGCCGCCGTGCACCTCCCAGGTGCGAGCCGCCGCGGCGGCGACACCATCGACGGCCGCCAGGGCCGACTCAACCTCGGCCAGCTCGACGCGGAAACCACGCACCTGCACCTGGTGGTCGGAACGCCCGACGAACTCCAGCTGCCCGTCCTCGGTCCACCGGGCCAGGTCGCCGCTGCGGTACAACCGCGAACCCGGCTCGACTCCATAGGGATTGGCGACAAAACGGGTGGCGGTCAGGCCGGGGCGTTTCCAATATCCCCGAGCCAGCTGGTCACCGGAGTAGTACAGCTCGCCCACCACGCCGACGGGCACGGGACGCAGCCCCTCGTCGAGCAGATAGGCCTGCGCACCCGGGACGGGCCTTCCGACAAGCGGATTCGGTGGGGCCAACGGCCCGCGGGACACCGCACCGGACGTCTCGGTGGACCCGATGTTGTTCAACAGCTGGGTGCCGCCGTCACACTCGTCGGCGCACACCGACACCAGCCGCGCCAGCAGCGACGCGCTCACCGGTTCGCCGCCGCAGACCAGCCGAGACAGCGAGCGCACGGCGTCGGGCCGGCTGTCCACCAGGGCCGAGACCAGGCTGGGCACCGCGGTGACCTGAGCGACCGAGTACCGGTTCATCAGGTCCCCGAGGGCCTCCGGGTCGCGGTGTTCGGCGTCGTCGGCCAGGATCATGGTGGCGCCGGCCGCCAGGCCGGCCAGCATCTCCATGCCGCCTTCGAGGAAGGTGAGCGAGGCCTGCGCCAGGCGCACGTCGTCGGTGCGCGGCTTGTAATGCCGCAGCTGCCAGTCGAGCCGGGCGGCCATCGAACGATGCGTTCCCACCGCCCCTTTCGGCTTGCCGGTGGACCCGGAAGTGAACACCAGGTACATCGGGTCATCGGGGTGCGGCGGCCGCGCATTCCTCGCCTGCGGATCGACGTCGTCGCTGTTGACCAGGGTGCGCACCTGGGGATCGTCCAGCGAGATCAGCTCGACACCGGGCACCTGCGGCATGGTGTCCGTCGCTTCGACCGTCGCGACCACGACCGGCGGCGCGACGTCGTCGAGCATGAATTGCTTTCGCGCCAGCGGATAACCGGGATCGATGGGGAAGTACCCGGCGCCGGCCTTCATGATGGCCACCAGCGCCACCACCAGCTCGATGCTCCGCCGGGTCGACAATCCAACCAGCGTGCCCGGGCCCACGCCGCTTCTGATGAGCAGGGCGGCCAGATTGTCCGAACTACGGTGCAGCGCAGGGTAATCGATGCTGTCGCCGCCGCAGCGCACCGCGATCCGATCGGTTCCCCAGGCGCGGCTGGGTTCGAGCAATTCCGGGATGGTGCGCGGCCGGTCGTGCGGCGGTTGCTCGCCGCGGCTCCAGTCGCGCAGGATGCGGTCCTGCTCGCCGGCGCCGATCAGCTGGACGTCTCGCAAAGTCTGATCGAGGTCGTCGGCAAACTCGGTGAGCGCCCGGGTCAGCCATCCGGCCAACCGCTCGATGGTGGTCCTGGCGTAGAGCTCGGTGCGGTAGATGAGATTGCAGTTGTATCCGATGTCGCCGGAGCCGTCGGTGCCGAAGAAGTTGACGCTCAGATCCGCATGCGCCATGTCGAAGATGGGGTCGAGCGAGGTGCACACGGTGTCCTGCTCGCCGCTGCCGGCCGCCGCGGTCTCGATGACCCGGGTAGCGGACAGGTGATCCCGCACGTGCACCACCACCTGGAACAGCGGGTTGCGGGACAACGAGCGCACCGGGCTGACGCTGTCGACGACGCGGTCGAACGGCAGGTCCTGGTGGGCGTAGGCGGCCAGGGCGGTCTCCCGGGCCCGCTTGAGCAGTTCGCGCAACGTCGGGTTGCCGTCCATGTCGTTGCGCAGCACCAGGATGTTGACGAAGAATCCGATCAGCTGGTCCAACTCGGCTTCGGTACGACCCGCGACCGGGGTGCCCAACGGAATGTCGGTTCCGCCACCGGCTTTGTGTAACACCACGGCGACGGCCGTTTGCAGCAACATGAATTCGGTGATGCCCAGCTCGCGGCACAGCTCGCCGAGCTTGGCCCGCGTCGCCGCGTCGATGTGGAAGTCGACGGACTCGCCCGCACCGCTGGGCACGGGCTGGCGGGGGAAGTCCGGACGCAGCCCGGTGTCCTCCGGCAGACCGGCCAGTTGCCGGGTCCAGTACTCCCGCTGGTCGGCGGAGATCGCGGATTCCTGCCCGCCGGCGTCGCCCAGGAACGTGCGCTGCCACGCCGCGTAGTCGGCGTACTGCACCCGAAGCGGGGCCCAGGATGGCGCTTCTCCCCCGCGCCGGGCCCGGTAGGCCGTCATCACGTCGGAGAACAGCACGCCTGCCGACCAATGGTCGGACGCGATGTGGTGCACGACCAGCGACAGCACGTGTTCCGCGGTGTTCTCGGTGCGCAGCACCGCGACCCGGATCGGCAGTTCGGCGTCCAGCTCGAAGCAATGGCACCGTTCGATGTCGAGCTGCTGCTGCAGCCAGGCGTCGTCGGGCCCCTCCTCGCGGCGCACCGGGATTTCGACATTGGCCGGACCCACCACCTGGTAGGGCACACCGTCCAACTCGACGTAGCTGGTGCGCAGGATCTCGTGCCGGGCAACGACATCGCCGACGGCGGCGATCAGCGCATCGATGTCCCACGGCCCGGTCAGTTTCGCCGCGAAGGGAATGTTGTTGACCCGACTGGGCCCGTCCACGCGGTAGGCGAACCAGCTGCGCAGCTGGGACGCCGACAGCGGCATGGGCTCGTCGTGTGCGGTGGTGATCAGCCTGGGCCGCGACGGCGTCAGCTCGCCGGCACTCAGCTGGTCGATCCGCTCGGCCAACGCCCCGACCGTGGCGAGTTCGAAGACGTCGCGGATGCCGATCTCCACACCACACTCGGCGCGGATCGCGGTCACCAGTTTGGTGGCGACCAGCGAGTGGCCGCCCAGATCGAAGAACGAGTCGTCGACGCCCACCCGGTCGTGACCGAGCAGTCCCGAAAACAGTTGCGCGACGCGCTGTTCGGTGGGAGTCGTCGGGTCGCGGTATTCGGTGGCGGCCGCGATTTGCGGTTGCGGCAGCGCGGCGCGGTCGATCTTCTGATGCGCGGTGATCGGAATCTGGTCGAGCACCACATAGGCGGCCGGGGTCATGTAGTCCGGCAGCGCGGCGGCCACCCGGGCGCGGATGCGCTCGACGTCAACCGATTCCGTGCCGGCGCCCTGGGCCGGCGTCACGTATCCCACCAGGCTCTTGCCCAGCTGGGGCAGGTCCATGGCCAACACGACCGCCTGTCCGACGCTGGGGTCCACCGAGATCGCGGCCGCGATTTCGCCCAACTCGATGCGGAAGCCGCGGATCTTCACCTGCTCGTCGGCGCGGCCGACGAACTCGATGTCACCGTGGGCGTTGCGGCGGGCCAGGTCTCCGGAGCGGTACATCCGCCCGCCCGGCGTGAACGGGTCGGCGACGAAGCGCTCGGCCGTCAACTGGGGCCTGCGATGGTATCCGTGCGCGACATGCGTTCCGGCGATGTAGATCTCACCGATCACGCCGACGGGAACTGGCTGCAGGGCATTGTCGAGCAGATATACCTGAGTGTTGATCTTGGGTCGGCCGATCGGCACCACCCGGGTGCCCTGGGTGCCTTCCACCGGGTAGCTGGTGCAGTTCACCACGGTCTCGGTCGGCCCGTAGAAGTTGTACAGCGACGCGTCGAAGGTGGCGTGGAACTTGTCGGCGATCTCACCGGGCAGGGCCTCGCCGCCGATCGGCACGCGCCGCAGCGTCCGCCACTGGCTGACGCCTGGCAGGGACAGGAAGAGCCCCAGCAACGACGGCACGAAGTGCATGGAGGTGATGCCTTCGCGGGCCAAAAGATCGGTGAGATAGCCGATGTCGCGCAGCCCGTCAGGCCGCGGAATCACCAAGCGGGCCCCCATGATCAACGTGCCGAAGATCTCGCCCATCGACACGTCGAAGCTGGGCGAGGCGACCTGCAGCAGCCGGTCGGTGTCGTCGATGCGGTATTCGTCGCCGAACCAGACGAAGTACTCGGCGATGGGCGCGTGCGGCACCGGCACACCCTTGGGCAGCCCAGTGGAGCCCGAGGTGTAGATCAGGTAGGCGGTGTTTTGCGGGCTCAGCGGCCGGATCAACTTCGCCGGCGCGGTGCCCGGATAGCGCGCGGCGTCGGAAACCGGCTCGCGCAGCACCAGTTTGGCGTCCGCGTCGTCGAGAATGAAGCTCAGCCGGTCCTCCGGATAGGTGGGATCCACCGGCAGATAAACCCCGCCCGCCTTGAGCACCCCGAGCGCGGTGATGACCAATTCGGGCGACTTGTCCAGCAGCACCGCGACGCGGTCTTCGGTGCCGATCCCCTGCTCGATCAGCCAGTGCGCCAACCGGTTCGACTCTTCGTCGATCTCCCGGTAGGAGTAAGCACGCCCCTCGTAGACGACCGCAACGGCATCCGGCGTCAGACCCGCCCGGCGGCTGACCAGCTCGGGCAACGTGCTGGCCGGTGTGACGAACTCCTCGCCGGTCGACACCGCGCGCAGCCACTCGGCGTCTTCTGCGCCCATCAGCGCGCACGCCGACAGCTTCACGTCGGGGTCGGACAGCACGCCATCCAGCAGGGCGGCGTAGTGGCGCAGCAATTGCTCGACCAACTGCTGGTCCATCACCTCGACGAGGTATTCCGCCTCGATCACGCCACCGCCGGCGCCGTCGGGTGTCCGGTCCAGCTCGACCATCAGGCTCAACGGCAATTGGTTGAAATGGCCGCGCAATTCACCGCGTTCGCAACGCACGCCCGGCGGGCAGAAGCCGGCGCCATCGGGCTCCCGCTGCCCGAAGCTCACCCGGGTCATCCGGTCGGCGCCATGCCGGCGATCGGGATTCGACTCGCGGACCAGCCAATCCAGGTCGGCGCGCGAATGAGCGAAGGCGCCCACCGCGCCGTCACGGGTTTGGCTCAGCAGCTCACGGAACGTCTGGTGCGGCTGCGGGCGCAGCCGGATCACCACCGTGTTGCCGTGGTAGCCGATGACATCCTCGGTGCCCACGCCGCGGTTGAGCACCGGGGCGGCCACCAGGAAGTCGGTCGACTGGGTATAGCGGTGCACCAGGGCGGCGAAGGCCGCCATCAACACCATGTACGGGGTGGCACCCGTGTCGCGGGCCAACGCGGCGGCCCGGTCGACGGTGTCGGGCGACAATTGCGCGACCGCGCGCTGCGCGCGCCAGGTCGTGGGCACGACCGAACCGTTGGGCCCGGGAAGCTCGAGTGGCTCCGGCAGGTCGGCCATCAGCGGGCGCCAGTAGTCCAGATCCGCCTGACGAACGGCGGCCGCATCCCCCGAGATGCCTGGGCGGACCTGCGCATCGCCGAAGGCGTCGGGGTCGGTGTAGGCGCGAGTCAGATCCGCGAAGAACGGTGCCCACGAGCCGTCGTCCCAGGCGATGTGATGCGCGGTGATCAGCAGCATCAGCTCGTCGTCGGCCAGCCGCGCCACCGTGACCCGCAGCGGCGAATCCTTGCTCAGGTCGAATGGGCGGCGAAAGTCGCGCTGCGCCAACACGTCCAGCCGCAGCCGGCGCGCCTGGTCGGTCAACCCGGCCAGGTCGTGTTCGGCCCACTCGGGCCGCAGGTCCTCGCGAATCACCGGATGCGGATCGCCCTCGGCGTCGCTGGCATACGTCGTGTGCAGCACCGGGTGTCGCGCGGCGACGGCGTCGACCGCACGATGCAGCTGTGCGATGTCGACGGTGCCGGACAGGCGGTAGGAGACGCAGATGTTAAGCAGCGCGCTGTCAGGATCGACTGACTGCACGAACCACATCCGGTGCTGGCCGACCGACATGCGTGGCCCGTCGTCGGCCGACGCGGGCGCCGCGCCCGCCGTCCTGGCCAGGCCGCGTTCGGTCAGCTTGCGGCGCAGCAGTTCCAGGCGTTCGTCGTCGAGCCGGGTGCTGACGCCGGTGGTGTTAGTCACGCTAGGAGTCCAACCTTTCTAGCATCGCGAGCGTTGAGTGGTGCGCACCGTTGGCGGCGCCGGCGCGCTCGAATGACGGCTTCGCCGCGGGCGCGCCGGTCGGGTCGGCACGCAGCGCGTCGATCAGCTCGGTCACCGTGATGCCGCCGAGCATGCGGGACACCGGAACCGAGTTCCCCACCGTCCGGCGCAGCCGTTTGCGTAAATCGAGTGCGAGCAAGGAGTCCACACCCAGGTCGATCAGCGAGGCGCCCGGGTCGATCGACAACGAATCACCCAGGTGCAGCGTCGCCGCCAGTTCGGCCCGCACGATGTCGGCGAGCGGCTTCTCAGTCGAGGTGTCGGTTTCCTCGCCCTCGCCGGTGCGTGCATCGCTGAACGGCATTGGCATGCCCTGGCTTTCGAAGAAAACCTGAAGCCGCTCGAAGTCGGCGTCGAAGATCAGCGGATCGCCGTCGTAGCCGTACAGGCTGGCCTCGATCGCCCGCTGCGGGTCCATCGCCACCAGACCGGAACGCTCGGTGCGCGTGATCTCGGTGCCCACCACGACCCCGGCGCCCTGCCACAGGCCCCAGCGGATCGCCGTGCAGTCGCGGCCGGCGGCGCGCAACTGGGCGGCCAACACGTCGAGCATCCGGTTGGATGCCGCGTAGGCCGCGTGGTGGTGCCCGCCCCAGACCCCGAATACCGACGAGCAGGCCAGGATCCGGCAGTCCGGGCGCAGCGGCCACACGTCGGCCAGCAAGGCCAGTCCGCGGACTTTGGCCGCGCACACCGCCGCAACGTCAGCGCCGCTGAGATCCGATCGTGAAAGGGCCCGCGCGATGCCCGCGGTGTGGATCAGCAGTGACGCGCCCGAACCCGCATATTCGGCGGCGACGGCGGCCAGGGCGTCCCTATCGGTGATATCGCATTGGGGGGCGTGGACTTTGGCGTCATACTGGCCGACGAGCTCGCGCAGCACCGTCGGATCAACACCGTGGCGGCTCAGCAGGGTGACGGTCCGGGCGCCGCGTTCCAGGCAATACCGCGCGTACTGCAGGCCGATCGCTCCGCTGCCACCGGTGATCACCACGTCGTCCAAGGCGGCGGTATCGAGCGGGCGCGGGGTTGCCGATTGGCGGCACGCACGGAACGTGCGGACGTGGCGTCGCGGCGATCCGGCGCCGCGCACGGCGACCTCGGCCACCTCATCCAGCAGCACGTCGATGGCGAGCCGTGCCGTTGCGGGGTCGGGATCGCGGTGTTCGAGGTCCAGGTGCCCGAATGCCTGGTCCGGGAATTCGAAGCCGATGCTGCGATGCATCGCCGCCAGCGCCGCCTGTGCGGGAGACACATTGGCGTCACCGCGGTCGACGTGTTCGGCACCGGCGGTGAGCAACCAGACGGTCCGGCACCGGGGGCCGATGAGTGCGGGGTAGTCCGGTAGGCCCGCGTCGGGGCGGCCTGCGATCCGCTCGATTGCGGAGGCGGGGTCGAGCGGGTCGAGTCCCGGGGCGGCGATCACAAGAATTTCCGCCTCGTCCGGTGGCACCGCTCGGCAAGCACCATGCGCGGCAACGGTTTCGAGCAGCCGCTGCGTCAGGGTGCCCGCACCGACGAAGGCGATGTCGAGGCGGCTTGCGCCGGGTGTGACGGGCGCCGTGACCGGCTGCCAGTCCTCGACGGCCACGGTGAGCGCCGGCGCCGGCGCCGCTTCGGTCACCCGTTGCGGCGCCGCCCACAGGTGCACCGCACGCATCGGCGCGTTGGGGAAGCCGCGCAGCGCGGGCAGGTCGGCCGTCGGGATCGCGTCGGCCCACCGGCAGCCGGGGTCGGCGGCCGCGAGTGCGGTGATGCTCGCCGACAGCGAATCGGTGATGGACCGGTCGCGATGACCCGAGCCGACGATGACTGCGGACTCGTCGTCGACGATGTCGCCCAGCGGGTACAGCAAGGAGGGGTGCGCCGAGAGCTCAACGAACGCGTCGGCCCCACAACCGCGGGCATATTGCACGGCGAGGTCGAATCGTACGGTGCTGCAAAGGTTTTCATACCAATAGCCGGAGAAGTCGGTCGCCTCCCCCAGCTCGGTCCCCAGCGTGGATCCGATGAACCGCACCGGGGCATCCCGGAAGGTCGACTTCGGTGTCAGCTCGGCCAGGCTCGAACGCAACGGTCGGAGCGCACTGGTGTGTCCGGGATAGTCGACGGACAGTTGCTGGCTGAAGATGCCGCGCCGTTGGGCCAGTGCGACCGCGGCGGCCACCGCGTCATGATCACCGGCGACCACGGTCGACGACGGGCCGTTGACCGCCGAAACTTCCAACCAGCCCGGCGTTTCCGCGAGCAACGACTCCGCGACGTCCAGCCCGGTGCCCAGCACCGCCATTGCGTAGTGGCCGGTGAGCTGGTCGACCACGGTCGCGCGAGCAACCACCAAAGCGACCGCGTCGGGCAGCCCTATCGCCTCCGCCACATAGGCCGCCGCCACCTCACCGAGGCTGTGACCGATGGTGATGTCGGGCAGGACCCCGCGGGACCGCCATGCCTCGGCCAGGCTCACCGCGTGGGTGAACTGCGCGCCCTGGATCTCGGGGCGCGACCAGTTGCGCGGTTCGTCGCCCACCAGATATGGCAGCGGAGAAGCGAATCCGGCGGAAGCGAATGCTTGCGCGCATCGGTCGGCGGCCTCGCGGTAGGCCGGTAACCGTTGGTAGGCGCCGGCTCCCATCGCCTGCCATTGATTGCCCTGGCCGGGAAACACGAACGCGACCCGCGGCGGTGTCGTCCTCGCGGAGTACGAGACCAGCTCGTGCTCCTCGCCGTTGGCGATCGCGGACAGACCCGCGACGAGCTCGGTGCTGTCTGCCGCGCGCACCACCGCGCGGTGCCGTCGCAACCTCCGCAACCTCAGCAGGGTGGAAGCGACCGCGGCGGTCAGATCCGCCGAGTCCGGGACGCGGCCAAGGTAATCGGCGATCGCGGCGGCGTCGCGGCGGATCAGCTCTGGATCATGGGCGCTCAGCAGCACCGGGATACGCCCGTCCGGCAGGCCATGGGTGAGCATCATGCGACCTCGGGGACGGAGACGATCAGGTGCGCGTTGGTGCCGGCGATGCCGAACGCGGACGCCGCGGCGGTGCGCTGCCCGTCAACGGCCGGCCACGGTGTCAAGGTCTGGGCCAACCGGAGTCCTTGCTTGTCCCATTCGATTTCGGGACTGGCGTCGCCGGCGTGCAGGGTGGGTGGGACGGCGCCGTGCTCGGCGGAGACCAGCACCTTGGCCAGACCCAGCGCGCCGGCGGCGGCCAACGAGTGACCGACGTTGGATTTGACCGAACCCAGCAATGCTCCGGCGCCGGGCTCGGTGTCGCCGTAGGTCTGGGCCAGCGAGCGCAGCTCGGTTCGGTCGCCCAGGCGGGTCCCCGTGCCGTGCCCCTCGATCATCCCCACCTCGGCGGGCTTGATCCCGGCCTGGCTGATGGCCCGCTGGAACAGCCGGACCTGGGCCTCGCCGCTGGGCGCGCTCAGACCGGCGCTGCGCCCGTCCTGATTCATGGCGGTGGCCCGCACCTCGGCGACGATCCGCCGGCCGGCACGCAGGGCGGCCGATTTGCGTTGCAGCACAAACATCGCCGCGCCCTCGGCCCACACGGTCCCGCTGGCCTGCGCGCTGTAGGGGCGGCAGTATCCGTCGTCGGAGAGCGCGTGTTGCTTGGAGAACTCGACGAAAAAGCCCGGTGAGCCCAGCACGTTGACCCCGCCCGCGAGGGCCAGATCGCAGTCGTCGTTCTGTAGTGAACGCACCGCGACGTGGAAGGCCACCAGCGCCGACGCGCACGAGGAATCCAAGGTCAGCGCCGGCCCGGCCAATCCCAGCGTGTAGGCGATGCGACCCGAGATCACGCTGAGCGCGGTCCCGGCGAGCAGATGACCGCTGTGTTCGGAGAATTGGGCCATGTCGGGTCCGTACCCGGTGGCCGAGGCGCCGACGAAGCAGCCCACATCGTGACCGGCCAGCTCGTCGGGATTGATGCCGCTGTTCTCGCACGCCCGCCAGGCCACCCGAAGCGCCACCCGTTGCTGCGGATCCATCACGACGGCCTCGCGGGGCGAGATCCCGAAGAATTCCGGATCGAATGTGGTTGCCCCGGTGAGGAATCCGCCGCGGTCATGAATCTCTTTGAAGCCGCTGCGGCGCGAGCCGGCGAGCAGTTCTGGCACCGCCCAACCGCGGTCGGTGGGAAACGGGCCCAGCGCCTCACGGCCGTGGGCCAGCAGATCCCAGTAGGCCTCGGCGGTTTCGATGCCCCCGGGTGCCTCCACACCCATTCCCACGATCACGACCGGGTCGGCATACTCGGCGCCGCGGCCCGAGCCGAACCCCTCGTCAGACATTGACATCACCCGGCATTCACCTGCGCAGCGATCGCTTCGACGTGGTCGTAGACGTAGAAGTGCCCGCCGTCGTACAACGACAGGGCGAAGGATCCGGCGGTGTGCCTTTCCCACTGCCGCAGCACGCCGGTGGCGATGCGGTGGTCGTCATGGCCGCCCAGCACGTGAATGTCGGCGCCGATGCGGACGTCGGGGCTGGGGTCATAACCGTTGAAGGCCTGATAGTCGGCGCGCACCGCGGTGGTCAGCAGTTCGGAGAACTCTTCGTCGGCAAGCAGTTCGGGGTCGGTACCGCCCAGATCGGCGATATCGGCCAGCAGCCCGTCATCACTGGTCGGCAGTTCGGGCATGTCGGCGACGACGCACGGTGGCGGGCCGGCCGACACCCACAGCTTTTGCACGGCCGTGCCGTGCGTCTCGGCGACCCGGGCGAACTCGAAGGCGACGACGGCACCCATGCTGTGCCCGAACAACTTCAGCGGCGCGACGCTGGACCACGGTGCCGCTTGGAAGAGGCTGGCGGCCAGGTCGTGCACGCTGTCGTGGCCGGGCTCGCTGAGGCGGTCGGCGCGTTGCGGGTACTGCACGATGTAGGTGTCGCCGCCGGCGGCCAGCGCCGCCGCCAGCACCCGATAGCTTGCGGCGGCCGCGCCGGCGTGCGGAAACACCACGGTGGCTCCGGTGGACGACCCGTTGTTGCGGCCCGGGGTCAGTTTGATCCAGGACGGGAACGTGGCAGACACGGTGATCAGATTATTCAATGTCATTGCGCAATCTACGATTTCGCGGGTTGCTGAGAGGCCGCCAGAACCGATTCGGCGTCCATGCCGATAACCTCCAGATAGAGCTCGGCGACCTGGTCGAGCCGGCCGGGGTCGTCCTCGCCGGCACTGAGCACCGCGGCCAGCGTCGACACGGTTCGATTGGCGAAGAGGTCGGCGACCATGATGTCCGGCGCATCCAGCCAGGCCCGAATTCTCGCCACCGCCTGAGTGGCGAGCACCGAATCGCCGCCGAGGGCGAAGAAGTCGTCGTCGACCCCGATGTGTTCCCGGCCGAGCAGCTCGCCGACGATCAGTGCCAGCGCGGTTTCCAATGGCGTCGACGGCGCCCGGTGGCCCGGCCGCTGCGATTGCGCCACAGCGGCTTCCAACTCGCGTGCCACGGCCCGGCGGTCGAGCTTTCCGGCGTCGGTGAACCCGATCCGCTCCACCACCGCGATGTGGCGCGGAACCATGTGTGCGGGCACGAGGTCAGCGAGACGCTGCCGGATTCGCTCGGCGGTCAGGGCGGCGTCGTCGGTGCACACTTGGGCGGCCAGCACGTCGGATTCGCCGGACACCGCGATCAGGGCGGCCACCGCCGTGCGCACCCCGGGCACGCGCCGCAGCGCGGTCTCGACCTCGCCCAACTCGACGCGATAGCCGCTGATCTTGACCCGGTGGTCGGCGCGGCCCACGAATTCGAGGGTGCCGTCCGGCCAGTACCGCACCAAATCGCCGGTGCGGTACCAGATTCGGCCGTCGTGCTCGACGAAGCGTTCGGCGGTGAGATCGGGACGGCCGCGGTAGCCGCGCGCGATGCCGCGTCCGGACACCCAGTATTCGCCGGGCACCCAGTCCGGGCAGTCGGCCCCGGTGTCATCGACGACACGGCAGGCGTTGTTGGGAAGCGGGACGCCGAACGGCAAGGCCGTCCAATCCTCCGGAATCGCTTCGGTCACCTCGAAAATGCTGTTGTGCACCGGGGTTTCGGTCGCACCGCCGAGGCCGGCGAAGCGCAGGTCGGGCGCTTCGGCCTGGAGGCGGCGCACCACCTCGGGCCGCACCCAGTCGCCGCCGGTCGGGATCACCCGCACCGAGGACAGCCGCCCGCGGCCGACTTCGACGAGCATCTCCAGCCAGCCGGGCATGAAGTGCAGCACGGTGATCTGGTGAGTCTCGATGAGCCGGACCCAGGCGTCGGGATCGCGTCGCTGCGCTTCGTCGACCACCACGAGGGAACCGCCCGTGCGCAGGGTGACGAAGACGTCCATCACCGAGATGTCGCCCTCCAGGGTCGACAGCGCCAGGCATCGATCCGCGGGGCCGATCTCGAAGTGGCGGGCGATGAATTCCACGGTGTTCATCGCCGCGTCGTGGGTGACCTCGACGCCCTTGGGCTCGCCGGTGGAGCCCGACGTGAACAACACGTAGGCGAGCGCGGCGGGATCGATTCTCGCTGAAGTAATCTCGGCGCTCGCAGGGGCGTCGCGAAGGATATCGGCCAGCACCAGTTCTGGCACCGGCACGGACAGCGGTCGTCCGCCGCAGACGAGGGCCAGCCTCACCGCACCGGTTTCGAGGATGCGCTCGGCGCGATCGCGCGGCTGGTCGGCGCCGATCGGCAGGTAGACGGCACCGACGGACAGGATGCCCAGCAAGGCCGGAATCTGCTCGGCGGTTTTGGGCCCCATGATCGCGATGGTCTCGCCGGTGGCCACCCCGGCGGCGCGCAGCGCCGCGGCCACCGCCAGCGCCTGGTCGCGCAGTTGTGCATAGCTGAGGTCACCGGTGCTGGCGAACACCGCCGGGGCGTCGGGCTGCCGCTCGGCCTGCCGGAAGAACCCGTCGTGCAAGGCTTCTCCGCTGGGTTTCGCGGTGCGGGCGTTGGCCGCCTCGCGCACCGCGCGCTGCGCCTGGGGCAGTGCCGGCGGGCCCGGCGCCTCCCACGCGTCGTCGGCGCAGGCCAGCCGCAGCAGCTCGTCGATGTGGTAGGCGAACATGGCGTCGATGACGCCCGGGGGGAACATGCCTTCGCGCACATCCCAATTCACCAGGACGCCGCCGTCGAATTCGGTGACCTGCGCGTCCAGCAGCACCTGCGGCCCCTGGGAGATGATCCATCCCGGTGTGCCGAATCGGTCCGTCACCTCGCGGCTGAACAGTTCGCCGAGTCCCAGCGCGCTGGTGAATACCACCGGGGCGAGCACCTGAGTGCCGCGATGACGGCTGAGGTCGCGCAGCACCGACAGTCCCGGATAGGCGGAATGGGCGGCGGCCGTGCGCATCGCGCCCTGCACGGCCTGGGCCCGCGCCGCCGCGGTGTGGGCGCCGGCGAGATCGACATCGAGCAGCAGCGAGGAGGTGAAGTCACCGACCAACGAGTCGACGTCGGGGTGCAGGGGCTGCCGCCCGAACAGTGGGACGTTCAGCAAAAAGCGCGACGTGGTCGACCAGCGCGCCAGGGTATTGGCGAATCCCGCGGCCAGGGCCATGGCCGGAGTGATGCCGCGCGCCTGGGCGCGGGCGAACAGCGCATCGCGGGTTTGCGGGTCCAGCCAGTACCAACGGCGCGTGCTCTGCTTGGAGCCGCGGCCACCGATGGACGGCAACGCCGGCGGGTCGGGCAGCTCCGGCAGACGCTGCGCCCACCAGTCCCGGTCGGCGTCGCGGGCCGGTTGCGGCTGGGCCTCTTCGGCCTCGATGGCTTGGCGGTACTGCCGATAGGTGTAGCTCAGCTCGGGGAGGTCGCGGCCGCCGTAGAGGGCCGCCAGGTCGCCCATCAGGGTCCGATAGCTCATCGCGTCGGCGGCCTGCATGTCCAAATCGACATGCAGCCGGGACCGCCCGCACGGCAACAGCGTCACCGCCAGTTCGAACACCGCGCCGTCGAGCTGCTGGTGTGATTTCGCGTCGCGGATGTCGGCGAGCCGCCGCTCGACCTCGTCGGTGCTCAGCTGGCGCAGGTCCTCGACCTCGACCGGGAAGGCGCCGCTCTGGTCGGCCGGGGGGATGTGTTGCGTGCCGTCGGGCAGGAACCGCACCCGCAGCATCGGATGGCGACGTGCCAGCGCGGTGGCCGCCGCGCGCAGCCGCTCCGGATCGATCGGGCCACCGTCGAATTCGACGTAGAGGTGCCCGGCGACGCCACCGAGCTGCTGGTGGTCCTGGCGGCCCACCCACATCGCGTGCTGCATCGGGGCCAGGGCAAACGGCTCGTCCTCGGCCGACGGCTCAGCGCTCCGGGCCGCCTCGGCGGGAACGGTCTGCTGGTCGGCGCCGTGCCCGTCGGCGGCGACCAGCCGGGCCCAGGCGTCGATCGTCGGCTGCTCGGCCAGGGTGGCGAAGTCGATGGCGACGCCCCGGCGGCGCCACCGGCCGGCCAACGTCATGATCCGGATCGAGTCCAGGCCCTGGCTGATGAGGTTGTCACCCGGCTGAACTGCATCGACGTTGACGCCGAGCAGTTCGGCCACCTCCGCCCGGATGTCCTCCGAGCGTGCCGAGGCGTGCACCACAGACCCTCCCTGAATTAGCACAGGCTGCCCTAATTTTTTGGTTACCCTATCCTTACTCCCTGCGTCCCCGCTACTAGCCCCGTTCGAAGCCCCCGCTGAAGGAGCCATGAGCCCGAACACACCGCAGCCGCCGGCCGGAGTCCTCGACGGGTTCGTGCCCTTCCCCGCCGATCGGAGCGCCGCCTATCGGGCGGCCGGCTACTGGGCGGGGCGGCCCCTGGACACGATCCTGACCGACGCGGCCCAGCAATGGCCCGACCGAGTCGCCGTCATCGACGCCATGAGCGACACCGGCCTCAGTTATGCGGACCTGGACGACCAGGCTAACCGCGCGGCCGATGGACTGTGCGGCGCGGGTATCGCGCCGGGCGATCGGGTGTTGCTGCAATTGCCGAACGGCTGTCAGTTCGCGGTGGCGCTGTTCGGGCTGCTGCGGGCCGGGGCGATACCGGTGATGTGCCTGCCCGGTCACCGGGCCACCGAACTGGGACATTTTGCCGCGGTCAGCGAGGCCACCGGGTTGCTGATCGCCGACACCGCAGGCGGATTTGACTACCGGACCATGGCGCAGGGCCTCGTCGAGCGGCACGGCGCGCTCAGGCACGTCATCGTCGACGGCGACCCGGGACCGTTCACCTCGTGGGCGCAACTGCGCGATGGGACGACCACCGGCGCGCGGCCATCGGCACCCGATCCGGGATCGCCTGCGCTGCTGTTGGTTTCGGGCGGCACCACCGGCACGCCCAAGCTCATCCCCCGCACCCATGACGACTATGTCTTCAACGCGAAGGCCAGCGCCGAACTCTGCGGGCTCACCCGCGACGACGTGTATTTGGCGGTGCTGTCCGCCGGGCACAACTTCCCGCTTGCCTGTCCGGGTCTGCTCGGTGCGATGACGGTCGGCGCCACCACCGTTTTCGGCACCGACCCCAGCCCGGAGGCGGCCTTTGCCGCCATCGAACGCCACCGTGTCACGGTGACCGCCCTGGTGCCGGCGTTGGCCAAGTTGTGGGCGCAAGCTTGCGACTGGGAACCAGTGACACCAAAGACGCTGCGGCTCTTACAGGTTGGCGGCGCCAAGCTGGAAGCCGAGGATGCCCGCTTGGTGCGCAGCGCATTGACCCCGGCCCTGCAGCAGGTGTTCGGGATGGCCGAGGGGCTGCTGAACTACACCCGGCTCGACGATCCCCCGGAACTCACCGAACACACCCAGGGCCGGCCATTGTGTCCGGCCGACGAACTGCGCGTCGTCGATGCGGAGGGCAACCCGGTGCCGCCGGGCGAGGAGGGCGAACTACTGGTCCGCGGACCGTACACGTTCAACGGCTACTTTCGGGCCGAGCGCGACAACGAACGCAGCTTCGACGCGCAAGGGTTCTTCCGCAGCGGTGACGTGGTGCGGCTGCGCAACGACGGCTATCTGGTGGTGACCGGTCGGGTCAAGGACGTGATTTGCCGTGGCGGAGAGACCATTTCGGCGGCGGACCTGGAGGAGCAGCTGCACAGCCATCCGACGATCTTCTCGGCCGCCGCCGTCGCGCTGCCCGACCCTTACCTGGGCGAGAAGATCTGTGCGGCCGTGGTTTTCGACGGCCCTGAACTGTCGCTGGCGGAATTGAACGGCTACCTCGACGAGCGCGGTGTGGCCGCGCACGCCCGCCCCGACGTCTTGGTGGCGATGACGTCCCTGCCCACCACTCCGATCGGCAAGATCGACAAGAAGGCGATCGCCGGCCAGGTTTCGTCGCGACAGGCGCCCGCCCCTCGGTGACGCGGGCCCAGCCCCCGTGGCCCGCGGTCAGCCCATCGCCGCGTAGAGGTCAGCCAACAGCCCCGCGGTCGTGGTGAAGTCCATGCACCGATCGGTCACGGACTGGCCGTAGACCAGCTCCCCGCCGAGCGATTGGGCGCCGGCGACCAGGAAGCTTTCCAGCATCAGTCCGGCGATACCGCGCTCGCCCCCGGCGATGCGTGCGGTCACCTCGGCGGTGACCTCGGCTTGGCGCACATGGTCTTTGGCCGAGTTGGCGTGTGAGCAGTCGATCATGACCTGCCCGGAAAGCCCGGCCTTGCCAAGCCGTTCGATGGCGCTGGCCACCGCGGCGGCGTCGTAGTTTGGTCCGGTGGTGCCACCCCGAAGGATGACGTGGCAGTCGGGATTGCCCATGGTCTCGACGACGGCCGCACGACCGAAGTCGTCGGTACCGAAGAAATTGTGCTGCGCCGCAGCGGCTTTGACCCCGTCGATGGCGACCTGAACGTTGCCATCGGTGCCGTTCTTGAACCCGACGGGCATCGACAGGCCCGACGCCAACTGGCGGTGCACCTGCGACTCGGTGGTGCGGGCGCCGATCGCGCCCCACGCGACGGCGTCGGCGATGTACTGAGGACTGGTGGGCTCTAAAAATTCGCACCCCACCGGCAGGCCGACGTCGATGATGTCGAGTAACAACCCGCGCGCGACGCGGATGCCCCGCTCGACGTCGAAGCTGCCATCCATGTTGGGGTCGTTGATCAGTCCCTTCCACCCGACGGTGGTCCGCGGCTTTTCGAA
The DNA here is from genome assembly GCF_001672995.1 of Mycobacterium sp. 1482292.6. Lineage (NCBI taxonomy): Bacteria > Bacillati > Actinomycetota > Actinomycetes > Mycobacteriales > Mycobacteriaceae > Mycobacterium > Mycobacterium sp. 1482292.6. The sequence continues at coordinate 29,367 of NZ_LZKV01000157.1, forward strand.
GTAGACGCGCATCACGATCTTCAGCCGATCCGCGTAGTCGGCGGCCATCGGCGCGAGCCGGCGTGCGTAATCGAGCGCGGCGACGGGGTCGTGCACCGAGCACGGGCCGACCACCAGCAACAGCCGATCGTCACCACCGGCCAGGATCGCCGAGATCTCGTCACGATCGCGCTGGACGGCCTGGGCGCGCCGGGCGGTCAACGGCAGTTCGGTGCGAATCACCGCCGGTGCCGACAGTTCCCGGAACGAGACGATCCGGTGGTCGGACGTGTCGATGGTCGCCGTCTCGTAATTGATGATGGACATGGAGGGTGTGTGCCTTTCTGTGCTGGCTCCCAGGGCACGCCCGCTGGTTCCCGATGCCCTGAAAAACGAAAAGCAGCGACCGTGTGGTCACTGCTGGGCTCCGGGTATCAGTCGTGCGCGTGCGTCAATCGGCCGCCGCATCGCCGGCTCCACCCGGAGCCACGATAAAGCGCCAATACGCGCGCACGCCGATAGTCACGTCGGCGAAGATACCACGTCGGGTCGGTGCGGCTGAAAACGCGTCGCGCCGCGCACGTGGTCACCGACAGCCACGAGTCCCGTCGGGGATCAAAACCGCGCTGGCCCAATCGAATCAGCGCAGATTCAGCGCGGCGATCTGGTCGAGGAATGCGCGCGCGGGGGCGGACGCACTCGCGGAGACCGCGACGCCGAGGCGCCGCACGGTCTGGGGCAGCAGCGGACGCACCGCGACGCCGGGCAGTTCTGGCAGGCCGGCGCTGGGCAGGATGCTCACTCCCAGGCCGGCGCGCACGATCTCGAGCGTCGCCGCGATCTCGCGTGCTTCGAAGGCCAGGTCGAATTCGACCCCGGCGCGGCGCGCGATCGGCATGAACACATCCGCACATCCGCCCGTACCACGAACGAAGGGTTCCTTGGCCAAGTCGGCGTAGGTGACGACGTCCTTGGCTGCCAGCCGGTGCTCGGCCGGCACCACCGCAACCATGTCCTGTTCGCCGAGGACGGCGACGTCAAGGCCCTTGCTGGGCAGGCTGAGCACACCGGCTTCGGCGGCCCCCTGGTCGAGCCAATCCCGAATCTCTTGCTCACTACCCTCGAGCAGCCGGATGGTGACGGCCGGATGCCGCTGGGCGAACGCCCGGAGTTGGGGCGCGACCAGCGTTGCGGTGGCCGACGGCAGGCTCGCGAGGCTCAGCGTCCCGGTGATGTCGCCCGCCAGGCCGGCGACCTCGGTGCGCATCAACGTGAGGTGGCGCACCGCCTCTCGCGCGTGCGTCAGCGCGATGGCACCCGCTTCGGTCAGGGACAGCCCGTCTCGGCGGCGAACGAACAGCGGCAGGCCCAGCTCTTTTTCCAGCGTGGCGACGGTGCGGCTGACGGCCGGCTGGGATAACCCCAGCCGGCGGCTGGCCGCCGTGAAACCGCCCTGATCGACCACCGCAATGAACGTTCTGAGCTGCGCCAACGTCGTCATCGATCCTCCATAAGGCAACGTCATCGCCCATAACAACAACGTTATGCAACATTTGCGTTCCAGAACGTTTCAGTAATCATACGAAGCCGTTGAAGGAGGACACCATGACCGCAAGGCGCGTACTGATCACCGGGGCATCGAAGGGGATCGGCCGGGCAGTCGCCGACCGGGTGAAGAGGTCCGGCGACATACCCGTCGGCCTGGCTCGCACCGCGCCCGACGACTTCCCGGGCGAGTTCTACGAGGCGGACCTCACCGATCGGGTCGAGACCGACGCCGCGCTCGGGCGCGTGCTGGCGAACGGGCGCATCGACGCGGTGGTCAACAACGTGGCCGTCGCCCGGTTCGGCCGCATCGGTTCGATCAATCTGGACGATCTGGCCGTCACGTACGACCTGAACGTGCGCGCCGCCGTGCAGGTGGTCCAGGCGGTGCTGCCCGGCATGCTGGTCAACGAGTGGGGGCGCATCGTCAACGTCACCAGCTTGACCACACTGGGCACCTCGGAGCGCACGCCCTACGCGGCGACGAAGGCGGCACTGGAAGCGTGCACCCGGATCTGGGCCGGCGAGCTCGCGCAGTCCGGCATCACGGTCAACGCCGTGGCGCCCGGGCCCATCGAAACCGAGATGTACCGCGCGCTCAGCCCGGCCAGCTCCGAGCGCGAAGCGCGTATGCTGCAGACGATTCCGCTGCGCCGCCTCGGGACACCCCGCGAGATCGCCCATGCGATCTGCGCACTGTTGGACGACGACGCCGGCTACATCACCGGTCAGATCATCCGAGCCGACGGGGGCGGCAGCATCGCGGCGTAACGACACCTATCGGCGAGCGGTGCGGCGGACTAGCCAGAACCGTTGGCGCGCAACGCGTCGATGAGTCGGTCCATCACCGCGCCGGCTTCCGCGCGGGCCCGACGATGATCGTCGGCGCGGGCGATGTAGAGCGTCGCCTCGCGCAGTGCTCCCATGATCGTCAGGGCGGTCACCTCGACGGGCTGGCGGGGAATACTGCCGGATTCGATGGCGTCGGTGAGCAGTCCAGTCACGAACCCGATGTTGTAGCGATGGCCGATGTCGCTCCAGCGTTCCCATCCCAACACCGCCAGCGCCTCGAGCAGGACGATGCGCTGGATCTCGGGTTCGGCGCACGCATCCAACCAAAGTCCCGAACAGAGTCGCATGATCTCGACGGGATCGGAGTGTCCGGCGGCGGCGACCGCGTCGACCATCCGGGCGGCCATCTCCCCCTCGACGCGCTCGAACACCGCCGCGAATAACTCTGTCTTGTCGGCGAAATGGTGATAGAGGGCGCCGCGTGTCACCCCAGCGTTGCGGACGATCGTTTCCAGGGACGCGTCGGCGAATCCCACTGACGCAAACAACGGCCGGGCGGCACCGATCAACGCATCGCGTGTCTCAGCCGCGCGTTCGGCCTGCGTGCGGCGACCGCCCTGCGCCATCGACCCTTACCTTTCACGCCTCCGTAGGCATTCTCATACATACCGTATGAAGGTCCGGGATCGCGCGACCGACCGGTGTGGCGTCGTGTTCGGACCCGGCTCAGAACACCCTGAGCCGGCGAACGACATCAAGCGACGACGGGTCACCCTCCGCCTGCACACCCAACTCCCCCCAGGTGCCGCGCTGGGTCACCCAGCGCACGAAGGCCTGCGAGTCGGACGTGACACGCGCCCCGACCTCGGCGCGCGGGCCGATGTGCAGGGTGCGGGCGCACAGCCCGTCGAGGCGAACCTCCACGCCGGTGTGTAAGTCGTTGAGCAGCGGCACATTCTGCTGCGGCAGTGCCGCTTCGATCCAATCGAGGGTGGGGGCAAGCCGCAGCTCGTCGACGGGCGGCGGGTCCCCCGGCAGCGGCCCGTCGGGGGCAAAGAGGTCGCAGCGAGTGTGGATGAGTGATTCGAAGACGAAGGTTGTCGGCACCACCGAGGCCGGGTAGGTTCCGACGTCGCCGATGGGGATGTCGATGTCCTGACCCTCTATCGCAGCGAGCACCTCGAGCCCTCGGCCGCTGACCGATTCATAGTCGGCCACCACCTGTTCGGGGGTCATAGAGCGTCGCGATTCCACATAGAGGTCGGCCGCGCGTTCGGCCGGCAAATCGCCGGGACTGGGCAGCCTCGACGGATCGACAGCCAGCCAGAAGCTGCACGCCATGTGCGACACGAGGTCTTGCACCGACCAGCCCGAGCAACCACTGTCCTTCGCCCACAACGGATCCGGCATTTGCGAGCAGAGCTCCAGAATAATTCTGCGGTCTTCCGCTATGGCGTCGAGCGTGGCGCTCATGAGACCCACCTTTCAGATACATACTGTATGTATTAACATACACACTGCATGTATGAAGTCAAGGCGATGTCGATATTGAGGCCGTACCGGGTCAGCCGGTGCCGAGGAGGCGTTGCTTCTGCGTCGAAAGTCATTGCGCTTGGCCAAGACCGGTGCAGGTAGGGGCAGTGAAATACTCACACCGCCATCCGGTGCCCATGACCACCACCCGTCACGGGTCGACTGTCGCGGGGTACTCGGGTTGCCAACGCACCTGCGCGATGCGTTCGGCGAGCTCTGCGTCGCTGCGCGTCGGGGCGACACCGTCCGCGACCGCCTGCACGGCGACGGCGTGCGCGATGCGCACGGCGACATCCGGCACGTCCGACCACGCCGGTAGCAGCGGCTGGTCGGGGTCGGCGAGGGCGGGCGAGGCCTCGCCCAAGGTCTGCGCCGCGACGCGCATCATCTCGTCGGTGACCCGGGTCGCCTGAGCCGCCGTCACCCCGAGCCCCATCGCGGGAAAGATGTAGACGTTATTACACTGCGCGACACCATGTTCCACGCCGTTGCGGTGTAGCGGCGCGAACGGCGAGCCGGTGGCGATCAGCGCCCGCCCGTCGGTCCACTGATCCAGCTCGGCGGGGCGCGCCTCGGCGCGGCTGGTGGGATTGGAAAGCGGGAAGATGATCGGCCGGTCGGTCTTACCGGCGAGCTCACGCACGATGCTCTCGGTGAAGGCACCCGCGGCGGTCGACAGGCCGAGCAGCACGCCCACCTCGACGTGGTGGACGACGTCGGCCAGCTGAGCGGGACTTGACAGACCCCATTGCGCGACGCGGGCGGCAGGCTGGGCGAATCCGCGCTGTGCATCGGACAGGTCGGTGCGGTCATCGGTGAGCAGGCCGACGACGTCGACGACCCAGATACGCTGCGAGGCAGCCTGTTCGGACAGCCCTTCGTTCGTCATCTGCCGTCGAATCATGTCGAGCACTCCGATACCGGCCGAGCCGGCGCCGAGCATCACGATCTGTTGCTGCGAGAGCGGGCGGCCGGCGACCTTGGCGGCGCCGTGCAGCGCTCCGAGCGTGACGGCGGCCGTTCCCTGGATGTCGTCGTTGAAGGTGAGCAGCTTGTCGCGATAACGGGCCAGGATCGGCAGCGCATGCGTGGTGGCGAAGTCCTCCCACTGCAGCAACACATTCGGCAACTGCTTGCGCACCGCGGCGACGAACTTGTCGATGAACGCGTAGTAATCCTCGTCGTCGATGCGCCGGTGCCGCCAGCCCAGATATTGGGGATCGTCGAGGAGCTCGCTGTTGTCGGTACCCACGTCGAGCACGATCGGAAGCGTGCGCGCGGGATCGATGCCACCGATCAGGGTGTAGAGGGACAGTTTCCCGATCGGGATCCCCATGCCCCCGATCCCCTGATCGCCCAGACCGAGGATGCGCTGCCCGTCGGTCACCACGATCACATCGACCTCACGTTGCGGCCGGTTGTTCAGTACCTCGTCCAGGCAATCACCCTCGGTGTAGGACACGAACAATCCCCGAGGCCGCCGGTAGATCTCACTGAAACGCTGGCAGGCCTCACCCACGGTGGGTGTATAGACGACGGGCAGCGCCTCGGGAATGTGGTCGCGCAATACGCGGTAGAACAACGTCTCGTTGCGGTCCTGCAATGCCCGCAGATAAATGTGTTTGTCGAGATCGTCGCGCCGAGTGGAGAATTCGTGCCAACAATGCGCGGCTTGCTGCTCCAGCGTCTTCACCGTCGTCGGCAACAGACCCAAGAGACCCAGCCGCCGGCGCTCGGCTTCGGTGAAGGCGGTGCCCTTGGTGGTCAGCGCATCGAACAGTCTGGCCGGACCGCGGAGCTCATCGGGCATCGTCTAGGTCCCTTCTTTGCGACTCTCGCGAAACGGGAAACGGCGGTGTCCAGATCATCATCGATCATCGAGGGCGCTTTGTCTGCTGAGCCCTCGCGGCTTCGGCCCCGCGTGGCTCGCCTTTCGATGGGTGCTCAAGGATTGAACCCGCGCGTCACGCAGTTTGCTGCGGGCGCCACGGTTCTCACGATTTTTGATCCCCGAGTTGTCGTCGGCAGCGACGTAGGGCTCAGTGCCGCCGCACTTTTGGTGGATCGCTTGATTGTTTGCCCGCATCAGCGGCGCAAGAAATCTTTCACTGACAGTATTCCAATACGGCCGTGCATCACGATATGGTAACCCAGGCGCCGTTTCGGCAGGTCCGCAAGCATCACGTGGGGCCTAGTCAAGATTGCGCCGGCTCTGTGGGTGGGAATCGACAGGTTGGGTCATCACGTCGAGATAAATGCTTGTTCGAGTCGTAGTTCCGTGTTAACGACGCACGAATTAAATGACCCCGCGTGTCGACTACCTCACACGAGCACACGACCGGTTGGCAGAACTTCCTGTGCGATTGCGGGCCCGAGAGGGGAACTTTATGATTGCGCCGCGGAAGGGTCGGCGAGTCATTTGTCTGCGCCGCTTGACGATATGCGCATCACCGGCTGACAACACCCTGGTCCGCACCGAACGTGCGCATTGTTCGACGCAGCGTGGCGCGAGGCACTTGCTGGGCCCGCGGAACCGGACCGCTTCGGCAACCGACTTACTCAGCAAATCACCTGCGTTGCCGCTAAGGTCATCCGGACCGGCGTCGCCAGCTGACGGACGAAAGGTAGCGCATGTTCTTGGGCACAGTTGAGGACTGGACAGCCGAGGGCACCGTCGTCTCCTGGTACCCCACTGCGGCTACCCATCGGCGCGCGGCCGAAGCCCAATACCATCCCGCCCCGGTGAGTTATCAGCAGGCGCAGCATCTTCGCTATTACCGCCGGCAGGTCAGTCGCGGCCGCGACATCCCGCGGTTGTGCATCGGGGCCTGGGAAATCAGCGGCACCTGCGACATCGATGCGATGACCCAAGCCGTGAATAGTCACCTCCGGCGACACGACACCTACCACGATCGGTTTGACTTCGGCGACGACGATGAGATTCTTCGCTATGTCATTCCCGACCCGGAGCTCATCACCTTGGCTCCAACGGATCTCGGGAAGATGGCGCCGAACCAGATCCGCAAACTGCTTCTCGATACGCCCGATCCGCTGCAATGGGACTGCTTTACCTTCGGCATCATTCAGGCCCAAGACCGGTTCACCATCTATATCGCCGTCGACCACCTGCGCGCCGACGGCATGTCGGCGGGGGTGATCTTCCTCGACATCCAGACCATGTACTACGCCGCGTTGCAGAGGGCGGAAAACCCGCTGCCGCCGGCCCCGAGCCATCGCGAATACAGCGCGAACCAGCACGCGTACACCCGGGGCCTGAACGAGGAGTCGCCCGAGATCCAGTCGTGGCGGGCGTTTCTCGCGGCGAACAATGGGGCGCTCCCGAAATTCCCGCTGGAACTGGGTGAGTCGAATGCGGACACACCGGGGGCCATCGACGTATTCGACCTGATCGATGACGACCAGGGCCGCCGGTTCGAAGCGGTGTGCCGCGCGGCGGGCGCGCGTTTCAGCGGTGGCGTGTTCGCCTGCGCCGCGCTGACCGAACACCGGATAACCGGCGCCGCAACGTATTTCGGACTCACTCCATTCGACAACAGGCGGGAGCCCGCGTACGCCACCGCGGTCGGTTGGCTGGCCAGTTTCGTCCCGTTGGCGATTCCGACCGCCGGTGCGTCGTTCGCTGAGGTGGTCAGCGCCGCCCAGGCGTCTTTCGACGGCAACACGGCCCTGGGCGCGGTGCCGTACTACCACTTGCTCGAGTCGACGGACCCGTCGTCGAACCCCATCGAGGTTCCCGACCGCCCGGTCCCGATGCTGTCCTACATCGACATCCGCAAGTTGCCGTTCGGCGGCTACTTCGACGGCCTGCGCGCCGGCGTGTGGGGCGACAACCGGCTGTCGGAGACGGTGTGCATGTGGGTCAATCGCATGCACGACAAAACGCAGCTGGTGGTCGCCTACCCGGGCACCGACGTCGCCCGGAAATCCGTCCTGCGCTACGTCGAGACGATGCGCGCCGAGTTCACCCGGGTGTGCGAGGCCGGACCGCATATCGATGCGTGATGCCCGTCCCGTCCTGTCGCCGCGGGAGGTCTCGGTATGAGTGCCCTCGTGGCACTCACTTTGCGCACGATGTCGGGATCGCGCCGCGATGCCGACCTACTCTTCGCGGCGCTGGCTCCGGTGGGCTGCTTCTTGGGGTTCACCCTCGTGCTGGGCGGCATCATCCGCACCGGCCCGATGACCTATCCGCAATACGTGCTTCCGGTGGTCATCGTGCAGGCGATGCTGTTCGGGGCGATGACCACAGCCGACCGCGCCGCGCGAGACCGGTTGTCCGGCTTCGGGTCCCGGCTTCGCACCCTGCCGGTCCCAGCGGCGGTGCCGCTGAGCGCACGGATGCTGTATTGCTTGATACGCGCGATCATCGCGTTGGTCGCTTCCGTTGCGGTCGGGTGGTCGTTCGGTTTCCGGATGCAGGGCGGCCCGGGCGTCGCGGTTCTGTTCGTGGTCATCGTCGTGGCGTTCGCGATGGCGGTGTCTCTCGGCGCTGACGCTTTGGGCTCGCGCGTCGGCTCCGTCGAGTCGTCGAGCCAATTACTGCTGCTCCCCCAACTCGTCCTGGTGTTGTTGTCCACCGGCATCGCTCCGGCGGAATCGTTTCCGGCCTGGCTCGGACCATTCATTCGCTACCAACCGGTGTCGCAGGTCACCGAGACGCTGCGCGCTCTGTCCGCCGGTCACGTTCCGGGCCGGGAGCTCGCGGTGACGCTGGCGTGGTGCCTCGGATTGCTGGCGCTGTTCGGTGGACTCGCGGTGCGCATGCAGGGACGCGTCGGCGCGGGGAGTTCGGGTGCCGGCCGGCTCGTGCGCAAGCCCCGCCCGAACGCCTTACCGACGGGCGATGCGTGCGCCGAACAGGCCGCGATTGCCGTCAATACCGCTGCAGGGCAGAGGATTTCACGCCTGACACCGCTGACGGCCTTCGTCAGCCAAAGCGCGTCGGAGGCGGGACGGCTACTGCGCCGCTGGCGGCGCGATCCGATCGTCGCGGTGCAGGCGCTGTTGTTTCCGACCTTTCTGCTCATCATCTACAAGCTGCTGGTCGGCAAATCCGTCCTGGCCATCACCGGACACGACAGCCTGTACGGGCTGGTACCCATGTGCGCGGTGGTCGGCGCCGTGTTCGGCACCCTCGGCGCCGGTTTGGCTCTGCCGTCGGAGCGGGAGTCCGGTGTGCTGACCAGGCTGTGGGTGCAACCGGTGCATCGAGCCAGCACCGTGGCGGGGCGACTGGTCGCCGAGGCCGCCCGAACCACCACGTCCGCGGTCGTGCTCACCGTCTTCGGGATCGCTTTGGGTCTGCGATTCAGCTATGGCTGGATGGCGATGCTGGCCTTCGTGCTGGTGCCCGTGGTGATTTCGGCGGGCATGGCGACGTTGGTCATCGCGATCGCGGCGCGCGCGGACGGCAAGGCGATGGTGACGTGGCTGGGTGCGGGGTGCGTCGTGCTGTTGTTCCTCAATACCGGTGTAGCGCCGGCCGAGGTGTTTCCGGGCTGGCTGCAACCGGTGGTGCGTTTTTCGCCGATATCGCCGACGATCGAGGCGATGCGCGCGCTCGCGGAGGGCGGACCGGTGTTGTCGCCGCTGTGGCGGGCGGCCCTGTGGGGCGGCGTCCTGGTCGCCGTGTTCGCACCGGCGGCGGTGCGCGGGTATCGCGCCGCGGCCGAGGCGGGGTGCTAGTGACCAGGCTGGCGCTGTTGGACCAGGCCGCTTTCCTTCGGCTGCGCGCCACCGGTCAAGGCAGCACGGTGCAATGCACGTGGGTCTACGACCGTGACGTGAACATCGATGAATTGCGGGCCTTCAAGGACAATCTGGGTGCCGGCCTGCTCGGCCGGCGCATCGAGCGCTCGCCGTTGCCCTTCGGGCGTCATCGCTGGGTGGTCGACTGCCGCTCGCCCGACATCGCGTGGGAGCCGCGGCAACCGCGGCACGAGATCGGCGCGTGGCTCGAACGGCGCGCCCACGTGCGGGTGGACCCCGAACATGGCCCGACGTTTCACCTCGGCGTGCTGCCGCTGGTCGACGGTGGCGCAGCGGTCACCCTGGTGGCCTCGCACTGCGTTGTCGACGGGCTCGGCATGGTTACGGCCGTTGCCGAAGCGGTCAAGGGAGAACAACGCAATCTCGGTTACGCTCGGCCGAATTCACGCGCGCGGTGGCGCGCCGTGGGCGAGGATCTTGTCGATGCCGTCATCGCGCTGCCGGCGGCGATCCGGGCGCTGATCGCGACGCTGCTGATATTGCTCAGGGTGTCGTCCAACCAGCAGCCCTCGCCGCGCACGCGGAACCCGGAGGCGCTCACGCCGACCGACGACCCGAACGCGGCGCCGTCGGTGACAATCCAAACCGACGCTGCGGCTTGGGAAGCGCGGGCGCGCAGCCTCAATGGAAGCAGCAACGCGCTCTTCGTTGCGTTCGTCGCTCGGCTGGCGCACCGGATGGGCAGAGTGCTGCCCGACGGGAACTCGGTGACGGTGGTGCTTCCGGTCAGCGACCGGACCGCCGACGACGACCGGGCCAACGCGCTGACCTCCATCACGGTGACGGTCGACGGCACGGCGGTGGCCGGCGACCTGACCGCGGTGCGCACCGACGTCAAGACAGCGCTGACGTCCTTGGAAGAACAGCCCAACGAAATGCTCGCCGGGTTGCCGCTCATCCCGTTCACGCCGCACTGGCTGGTCCGGCGCGCCGAAGGCATCGCGATGTCGTCTGGTCAGTTGCCGGTGGGATGTTCCAATCTGGGCGCCCTCGACGCCGCCGTCAGCCGCATCGACGGCGGGGACGCGTCCGAGCTTTCCATGCGGCTCGCCGAGCAGGGCATCACCCGGGCGCGTATCGAACAGGCACACGGCCAATTGTTCTGCGGCACAGGGACGGTCAACGGCAGCCGGTTTCTCACCGTCGTCGCCTATCAGAGCGGTTCCGGCGACACCTGCGCCGCCCGCGAGCTCGCGTGTGGTGCGCTGGCGGATCTACAGTTGTCCGCCACCACCGTGTACGAGGGCCGCAGCTGATGGTGGCCGTGGAAGTTGAGGCGAATCCGCTTACGCGAAACCACATCCTGTATGTGGGCGCCGCGATCGCGGCATGGTCGGCGGTCGTGTTGTGGTTCGCGATCAAGGTCGTTCCGCTCGACGTGTACTGGATGTCCTATTACGCCGCCGATTACCGGCACGGCTTCGTCCGTCGTGGCCTCGCCGGCGAATTGGTTCGCTCGGTCCCCGGACATTATTTCGCGGCCTCCCTCGGCCTGCGGTGGCTGTCCACGGGGATCTATCTGTGCGGACTGGCGGCGGTCGCGGGCGTGGTGGCGTTCAGTCGCCATCGCTCGCAGCGCCGGCTCCTGCTGGCGATGGCGATTCCGTTGCTGCCCTTCGGTGTACCGTTCGCGGCGTTTTCGGCCCGGCCGGACTTGTTCGGTGGGGCGGCCCTGGCGCTGTTCAGCTCGGCCTTGGCCATCACGCGTACCAGGGCCATCGCGATGGGCTGCTGCGCGACCTACGGCGCCGCGATCGCGGTGCTGACCCTGGTGCACGAGGCGAATGGGCTGCAGTACGCGTTGGGAGCCGTGCTGGCGATCATCGTTCTCGGCGGCGCGCTGGAAACCACCCAGCGTCGGGGCGTGCTCATGGCCGTGACACCGGGAGTGATCGCCGCGGCCGTCGTGGCGGGATTCGGCCGTCACGACATCGCCTCGCAACTGTGTGCGTCCGTACCGCATCGCGTGATGCCCAACCCCTTCGCCACGGTCACGTCGCCGCACACGCTGATGCGCTTCGTCATCGACGGCCAGAGTCCCAGGACCGATTATCACGACTGGGTGTGCCGCAACGTGTTGCCGAACTACGACCACGGGATCGGGGACGCCGTCCGCGCCGTCGGTCACATCGGAATACTGGGCCTGACAATCTCTTTGCTATTCGGCGCCGCCGCGCTGGCGGTGACGCTGTGGGGAGTCAGCGGTGTTTCGGGCGTACCGCTGCGCGCGTTCGTCGCTGCCCTGCAAGGGCGAATGAACTGGGTGATCGCGGGCCTGGTGCCGGTCATCCCGGTATTCCTCACCGGTTACGACTGGACTCGCTGGCTGACGATCGTAGGGTTCGATGTCGCGATCGTGTTCGTTCTCTTCGCGGCCCGCCGACCGGAAATCGAGCAGGCGATGACCCCGAGAACGTTGCGACTGTTCATTCTGCTCTCGATCGCGTTCGCGTTGATCCCGGTGGGCACCGTCCCGGGTTTCGGCGGGCCCCGGATGATGTGACGCCACCGACGGCGTGGCTCGGTGGCAGCCGCCGCGTCGCGGCTGGTAACGTAAGTGGCACTGTGAGTTTCGGAGTTACAAAGCCGTCACGCTGGTCACGACGACAAGCTGCGTCCGCCATCGTTGCTGCGCTGGCCCTTCTCGCAGTTGTGCTCGGTTGCGGGGCTTTGCGCACCGAGAAGACAATCGACGCGGCAGCGGCGCCACCGGCGGTGGCGGCAGCGGCCAGCCCGGTTTCCGGCCCCACACAGCTGAGTAACGACTCGATACCGGTCCGTCGCGTTGGCGTGTGGTCCACCGTGAACGACGACAAGGCGTTCAAAGGCGGCGGGCTAAAGCGCTATCGGCCAACCACTTTGGCGTTTTCCACGCCCCGCTCCCCCGGATCCGCGACGCCCCCGATGGTCACGATTGTCCGCTCCGAGCAGCGGCTCGACCCGCCCGCTCGTGCGCCGGCGCCCAGCTCAGTTGACCAGAATTTACTGATTCGATTCTGCGTCGCCCGCTGCTGATCATGCATGGCGGACTCTCGCGGGCAACGCCGTCGCGGCAGGTCCGGCGTTAGCCGTCAACAGGTTTCGCGTGCCTGACGTCGGCTGATCCGCAGTCGCGGCAGTTGCATCGATGCGATCTTCGCGGTCGAAGCCAATCTGCCTCAATCGCCGCGATCCTCGGGCGTCGTCGTCAACCATGGCGCCTCTGCGCGTCGGCTTCGGCGATTTTCAATCAGCTACTTCATCTGCTGACCCGACGTGGGGCGCGACGCCACCAACGTCCAGCGACGCGATGGCCTCGGCACGGTCAGCCAACACAGGCACCAAGAAGTTAGGGAAAGACATGGATTTTGGCGCATTGCCACCAGAGATCAACTCCGGTCGGATGTACCTCGGTCCCGGGCCCGCCACCTTGCTGGCCGCCGCCGCGGGATGGGAGTCGCTGGCCGCCGAGCTGGCGGACGGCGCCGGAAGCTACCACGCCGTGATCGCGGGCCTCACCGGCGAGTCCTGGTCGGGGCCCGCGTCGATGTCGATGGCGGGCGCCGTGCTGCCCTACATGGCGTGGATGGCCGCCACCGCCGAACAATGTGGGCAAACGGCGACGCAGGCCACGGCCGCCGCGGTGGCGTTCGAAACCGCTTACGCGATGACAGTGCGACCTCCGCTGATCGCAGCCAACCGCGCCCGGCTATTGGCATTAATCCAGACCAACATCTTCGGCCAGAACACGCCGGTCATCATGGCGACCGAGGCCGAGTACAGCGAGATGTGGGCGCAGGACGCCGCCGCGATGTACACCTACGCCGCCAATTCGGCTGCCGCGTCGAGGCTTTCGCCGATTGCGACGCCGCCGCAGACGACGAATCCGGGCGGCCTCGCCGGCCACATCGGCACCGTCACGCGCGCGACGGCCCAATTCGGTAGCAGCGCACACACATCGGCGACGCAGTGGGCCTCTTCGGTGCCCCAGACTCTGCAGGGCCTCTCGACCCCCGGGTCATCCTCGAGCACCGGTCTGTCGCAGGCGGCAATGGGCACGGGCGCGTCGCTCGGGTCGTCGGGAGCCTCCGCACCGCTCAGTTCCCTGTCGGGTTTGACCGGCGCCTCGGGCAAGGGTGCGACCAAGAGCGCGAGCACCGGTGCCGGCGCGGCCTCGGGCCTGGCCTCGGCGCTCGCCGCCGCACCCGCGGCGGACGGGGCCACTGCGGGCCTGGCCTCCGAGGCGGCAGGATACGGCGCCGACGGCGCCGGTCTGATCGCCGACGGCGGTGGAATCGGCATCGACCTCTACGGCCTCGATTTGGATTATCAGGGCTTGGCACTGGACGAAGCGGGCGCCGGTTCCATCCTGGGGGCCGAGGGCGCCCAGGGCATAGCCGGCATGGGAGGGGCCAGCGCCGCGGCCGGCGTGGGAGGCCTCGAGCCGCTGGCGGGACTGGGCCAGGGCGCCGCGGCGAGCGTGGGCCAAGCCAGCGCGCTGAGCACCTTGTCCGTACCCCCGAGTTGGGCGACGACGGTTTCGTCCGTGGCCCCGCTGCCGGCGCTGGGCGGCGGTGCCGCGCCGGGCGGTTGGGCCGTCGCACCCGCGGCATCACCCGGCACCGCGGTGTCCAAGCTGCCATTGGGCGGCATGGTCGGACGCGAATCGGAGGGCGCCGTTCAACGCATCGGCATGCGCGTCTCGCTGATTCCGCATTCGCCGGTGGCCGGCTAGGGCACCGAATCGGTTATCACATCGTCAAAGGGTGGATAAGCTCTTCGACCGCAAAGGAAATCGCCATGAACGTGCCCAAAGCACACCAGACCGCGCGGCGCTCCACGCCGAACCGAAAATCGCTGTCTTTCAGCATGAAAGCGGTGATGTGCACCGCCCTGATCGTGGTGTTCGGCGCTTCGGTGGCGACGACGGCGGGCGCCGATCCGGGCGTTGGCGGTGAGCCCGATCCGTTCGGTGGCCTCAGTTGTAGCTGCGACCAGAGCGTTTCGACCGATGGTCCGGTCGCGAGGCAACAGGTCCGTCGGGGGATGCGGGAGGCAATTGCCAACGCGCACTAGCTGTGTCCCCTTGCGACCCGATTGCGTGGGGCGGCCGAGCGGGGCGGCCGAGCACGCATATGGTCGCGGGCACTGCTCATCATGTCGCCGAGGATTCGCACCTCGCGGGCGGACAGCGAGCCGAACAGCAGGTCTCGCACCACCTGGATGTGACCGGGCAGGACCTTGGCAACACGGGCCCGGCCCTTCTTGGTGATGTCCACGACCGTGGCGCGCTGGTCGTCAGGGGAAACCGCGCGAGTGATGAGCCCCTGCTTTTCCAATAGCCCTGCCTGATGGGTCAGGCCGGAACGGCTGTACACCACGCCGTCCGCCAACTCGGTCATGGTGAGCTTCCGTTGGGCGTCAGCGAGCTTGGCCAAAATCTCGAACTGCACGTAGCTCAGTCCTCCTTCGGCCTGCAACTGTTCGCGCACCGCATATTGCAGCAGGCTCACCGCCTCCATCAGGGCGAAGTAGGCCCGCAGTTGATTGGGGTTGAGGGCTTCGGCCATGCTTGGATTCTAATGTTTCGACATCGAAGTGGCTGGGTTTCGCTACGCGCTGGTAGCCTCCGCCCGGCGGCGACCATCGAGCGAGTGTGAAAGACACGGCGGCACAACTTTTCTCACCAGACATCTGTCGGGAGCGGCAGCGACCCCGCGCGCATGCGGGTAGACCGGAACCATAGCCCCGGTCTACCCGCGCTGAATGGTTGGGCCAGCGGTCTACTGCTCGGCGGGCAGGAGGATGGTCTTGCCGCGCAGCCGGCCGGCGTCGGATTCGGCGTGCACGGCCGCGGCCTGATCCAGGCCGCGGCGGTCGGCGACCTCGATGTGCAGTTGCCCGGCGTCGACGCGGCCGACCAGGTGTGCGAGCTGCTCAGCGTCGCTGCGGACGAAGACCCGCTGCGTGCGGACGCCGCGGCCGGGGTCTTCCGGCCCCGAAACCATGGTGCCGACGTGGAAACCGCCGTCGGCGACGACGTGGATGAGGGCTTCGGTCTGCTCTGGGGTGGTGGAGACCAGATTGAGTACCACGTCGAATGGCGCTCCGTCGACGGTGATCGGCGCGTGCGTGTAGTCGATGTAGTCGACGATCCGGTCGGCGCCATAGCCGCGCAGACGGTCGGCGTCGTGCGGCTTAGCGGTCGCGGTGACGACGGCCCCGGCCTGCTTGGCCAGCTGAACTGCATAGCCGCCGACCGCACCGGACGCACCGTTGATCAGGACCGTCTGCCCCACGGTCAGCCCGGCGATCTCGAACAGCGCCTGCCACGCGGTCAATCCGGCCTCCGGTAGCGCGGCCGCGTCGGCGAGAGCCACCGTTCGCGGCGCGGCGGCCACGGACTCGACCGGCGCGAGCGCGTAATCGGCCGCAGCGCCATCGGCATCCAACGGCAGAAAGGCCACGACCGCATCGCCGATTCTCCACCCCTGCACTTGCGCACCGATTTCGACGATCGTCCCGGCCACATCGACGCCGGGGACGTGCGGGAAGCTGATTTTGTACACCTCAGACAGATATCCCCCGCGGATGCCAGCATCGACCGGGTTGAACGAGGTGGCGGCCACCTTCACCAGCACCTGCTGTGGTCCTGGCACCGGTCGCGGGGCCTCCTCGTACTGCAGAACGTCGCTACTGCCATAACGGTGGTATCGCACGGCTTTCATGATCTTCTCCTTTGTCATTTGCTTCGAATTCGAAGCAGCTACGTGAGTAGCAACCGCTTCGACATCGAAGCGATTTCCGCGACGCCTGTGATCGTCGTCACGATGCTTCGAGATTGAAGCATCGGCGATGGCACCCGTTGGGTAGATGGGCTCGATCGCGTCCAGGTGGCGCCTTAGGCGCCGACGAGCTAGCCGACGAGCGATTGAGCGCCGATGACCGCCAGCAGCGCCAGCCGCTCGGCGTCCTCCGTGCCGGGTTCGGCGGTGTAGAGCATGATCGTCAGGTCGGCGCCGGGAACAGTCAGCATGTCGCAATCCAGGGTGATCGCGCCGACCTGCGGGTGGACGATGGTCTTACGCGACGCCAGCTGATAGTTGACCACGGCGGACGAATCCCACAGCTCGGCGAAAAGGCCACTCTCAGCCTTTAGTTCGTCGATCAACCGTCGCACGGCCTGGTCGGCGGGATAGCGTTGCGCCGTTGCCCGCAACGCCGCGACTTGGGCGGTTTGCAAGTCAAGCAGCGACTCCGGCGTGTGTCGTATCCGGCCGCGGGCACCGAGAAAGTTGCGCCACAGCGCGTTTCGCTCCTTGCCGACATGCTCGCCCATGAGCGCGACGTAGAGCGGGCTGGCCATCAGCTGCGTCAGCGCCGCGTCGAACACGGCCACCGGCGTCTCCCGTAGCCGGTCGAGCATCCGTTGCACGCCCGGCGGAATATAGGCCGGTACCGTGCCCTGCCCCGGCGGCACCCGGCCGGCCAAGTTGAACAGGCGGATGCGATCCGCGCTGGACAGCCTCAACGCCCGGGCCAGAGCCTCGATGACCTGTTCCGACGGATTGACCGCACGCCCCTGCTCCAAGCGGGTTATGTAGTCGACCGAGATTCCGGCCAGCTGCGCGAGTTCTTCACGACGCAAGCCGGCGGCACGCCGATGACTCCCTCCGGAGAGTCCGGCGGCTTCCGGAGCCACTTTGTCCCGCCAGGCGCGCAGCGCCAGCCCGAATTCCGTCGTCGCCATGCGTCCACTTTGCCCTTATTCGATTGAGCCGTCCTGGTATCGGCGGTCCTAGGAAAATCGGACTCCTGGCTCAGGGGGTGGCCGCATCGCATCGTGGGGTCATGACGACGACACTCATCACAGGAGCAAACAAAGGTATCGGCTTGGAAACCGCTCGCCACCTGGTGGGGCTGGGACAGACCGTGTACCTGGGTAGCCGCGACGCGGAACGGGGTCGCCTGGCCGCTGGCGCCGTGGGCGCGCGCGCTATCCAGCTTGACATCACCGACGACGAGTCGGTGCAGGCCGCGGTTCGGACCATCGAGTCCGCCGGCGGGCTCGACGTTTTGGTCAACAACGCCGGGATCGAGGAACGCGCCGACGGCAACGCGGTGATCGGTCCCGCGGACGTGACCGCCGACGTGATGCGAAAGACGTTCGAGACAAATGTCTTTGGAACGGTCCGGGTGTTGCACGCGTTTTTACCGCTGCTGCAGAGGTCTGCCGCGCCAGTGGTGGTCAACGTCGGCAGCGGCCTGGGGTCGCTGACCCTGCTCTCGTCCGCCCCTGCGGACTTCTATCCCGGCGTGGCCTACCCGGCGTCGAAGGCGGCGCTGAACATGGTCACCGTGCAGTACGCCAAGGCGTTCCCGCACATCCGGATCAACGCCGTCGATCCCGGGTTCACGAAGACGGACCTCAACGGCAACACCGGTACGCAGACGGTGGCCGAGGGCGCCGAGGCGATCGTTCACATGGCACAGATTGGCGCAGACGGTCCGACCGGCACGTTCGTCAACCGCGACGGTGCGCTGCCATGGTGATGATTGCTTGAAGAGCGTCGGCCGAGGCGCACGGCGCGGACGCGTTGCTTAGTCGAGCGTTTCGTGTCTGCCGGCGAACTCCTTGACCAGCAGTTGGAGACGCTCCGCGTCGTGGTCTGGGCGCAACCGACCCGTGCGACTGAGTATCACCAGGCCGTGTAGCGCGGCCCAGAACACTTCGGTGAGGGTATCCGCGTCATGCTCATCAGCCACGAGTCGAACCGCTTGGCGCAGCTCATCGAACGCCGTCGCCAACTGCGGCGGTGTGTCCGGCGCGGCGAAGCGCAGGGTGGTCGCGCGCGTGAACATCGCGTCGTACACCGCCGGGTTGGCGCGGGCAAAGCCGAGGTAGGCGTGCGCGATTCGGCCCAGAGCTTCGGCGTCCGAGCCGCCGTCGGAGCGAGCGGCTCGAATGACGTCGGCGAGTTCGCCGAAGCCGTCCATGGCGACGGCCTCAGCGATTTGCTCCATGCCGGTGAAGTGCTTGTACAACACCGGTTGGCTGTACTCGATCTCGGTGGACAGCCGACGGGTCGTGACGGCATCCCAGCCGTCGGCCTCGGCCAGCTTGCGCGCCGTCGTGACAATCAGCCGCCGGCGCGCGGCACGCTCCCGCTCCCGGCGGTCCTCAATGCCCATGCAGAACGATAGCACGGCTAGAACTACTAGCGCTGCTATTGACACGGCTGGAGCCCAAGGGTTAGCGTTGCTAACACCTACCTACGGAGCGGAGTTTTGACATGACCTTGGATTTGATCGCCCGCGCCGCCGCCCTGGCCGCACTGCTCGGCACCGCGGTGGTTTACGGCACCGATGTGTTCTGCGCGATGGTGCTGCGACCGGCCCTGGCCGCGGTCGACGATCGTGCCCTGGTTGCGGTCACAGGAAGCGTGCATCGATACGGAGACCGGCGAATGCCGGGGGTGCTCGGCGTTCTGGCCACCGCGGCGACCGCGGCGCTCGCAGCGGTGGCCGCGCACTGGCCACAGGCGATCGCCGCGGCCGCCGCCCTGATCGCGCTGTTGATCTGGATCGTCCTCTACACGCGGGTGAGCGCTCCCATCAATCGACAATTGACCGCGGCCGCCGATACCGGCCAGGACCTGCCGAACGGGCGTGCGCTGCAAGCCAAGTGGGACAGCATCATCGGCCCCCGCGCCGTGCTACAGGGTCTGGCGGTGAGCGCCCTGTGCGTGGCGCTGATGTTCTAAAGCACCCGCATAGCCGCGGCAAAGGCGAAATAGATTGAAGGAGCGCTGAATTCGATGTTTCAGCTCAGGATCTACACCCTGCGATCACCCGAGGCTCTCGCCCAATACGCAACGGTTCACTGGGCCCGCCACTTGAGGACATTCGCGTCGTTCGGTGTCACTACCCATGGCGTGTGGACCGAGCGCAGCGGCGCATCTCGCCTCATCACACTTATCGGCTACCCAGCGGGGGCCGACCCTGAACAACTCACGCGGCAGATCATGACCAGTTCCGAATTCGCTGCCGACATGGCCGGCTTCGACGTCGGCGACATCGTCGGTGTCCAGACGATACTGCTTGACCCGACGTCGTTTTCACCAATCCACTGACGCAAACCCGGGAGTCCGTTACATGTCCATCACCACCACCATCGGCTACGTCCTGGCCGGACTGCTAGCCGCGGGCATCGTCTTCATCGGCGCGCGATTCCTGGTCTCGCCCCGTGTGGCCGCCGCCGGCTACGGTGTGCTGCCAGATCTGGACCAGCCGTTCGCTGGCGCCTACTTGAGCGTCAAGGGCATACGTGACATCGCCACCGGATTGTTCGTCATCATCCTGTTGGCCGCGGGCGCAACCCACCTGGTGGGCTGGGTGATGCTGGCCGCCACCATCATTCCGCTGGCTGACGCGTCGATCGTGCTGCGCAACGGCGGCTCGAGGTCGGTCGCGTGGGGAGTCCACGGCGTCACCGCCGCCGTCATGGTCATCACTTCTGCGCTCTTGATCATTGCGTAGGCAGGAGCGCCCCCCGGAGCGGATATTTCACATCCGTTTCGCTGGAGTATGCCGACGATTACACTGAGCGACGTGCCGTCGGGGTGCGGGCCGTGCCGCCCGCTGCGGAAGGACGCTGAGCGCAATCGCCAGCGGGTGGTTGAGGCTGCCCGAGACCTCTTCGCGTCGAGAGGGCTCGAGGCGACCCTCAATGACGTCGCGCACCACGCCGGTGTCGGAGTGGGCACCGTTTATCGGCGATTTGCCACCAAAGACGAGCTGGTCGAGGCGATCTTTGAAGATGGCATCGATCAGATCACGGCGCTCGCCGAGTCCGCGCTGCAAGAAAAGAACTCGTGGCGAGGGTTTGTGTGGTTCGTGCAGCAGTTATGCGAGCTCACCGCAACCGACCGGGGGTTGCGGGAAGCCGTATTCAGCAAGGCTTACGGGGGTGACCGCGTCGAGGCTTCGCGGCTGCGGCTAACCCCTACGGTGACGAAACTCGTTGAGCGGGCCAAGGACGACGGCTATTTGCGCCCGGACATCTCACCTAACGACATGCCGTTCTTGGGCCTGATCGCGGGTACGGTCAGCGAGTACGCCGGCCATATCGAGCCGGAACTGTGGCGGCGATATGTGGCGATCCTCCTCGACGGTCTCCGCCACCGCAGGGGACAGAAACCGTTGACCGTCGAAGCGCTCGACGACGAACAGCTCGACGCCGCGATGCGCACCTGGTATCCCGCAGCGTCTAGCTGACCAGGCACCCGACCGATCGTCTCCGAGCGCGCATGACGGGCGAGCCATAGTCATCCACGGCACATGAGCCTTACCTCCGTTGCCGGCAGCATCGCACCCATGAGCGCCAACGGATCCCGAGAACGCCGACTCAACCGTGCAGATTGGAACCCGGTGCCGAAGCGCACGCCGGTCGAGGTGTCGACCCCGCGAGCCGATGTGACCACCGTCCCACAGAAGCGGATTGACTTCATCCACTTAGGCGGTTAGGTTACCTCTTACTCCCCCACGTCGTCGTCGGTCATCCACTTCGCGCTGGCCGCATTTTCGCCGAAAGGCCCGCAGTTGATTGCCTTTTCCGATGCGACTCGCGTTCACACCATCCCGTCGGGCCCGAGCGTGACCCCGCCCGAACACCGCGGTGCGAGGCGATGGGCGCACGGCGAATCACGCGCCGGGTGCCGGCGATGAATGCGACGGTCGGACTCGTGCGGCGGGTGTGGCTGCCGCTGCTCATCGTGGTGGCAGTCGCGGTCGGTGGCGTCGCGGTGACGAAGTTGCGTGCGGTCTTTGGCTCCAACCCCATCCTGGTGGCGCCCAACAGTTCTGACAGCGCAGCGGACTTCAACCCCAAGGTCGTCACCTACGAGGTGTTCGGCTCTGCGGCCAGGGCGGTCATCAATTACCTCGACCTCGAGGGGAAGCCGCAGCGCGCCCCGGACGTGGTGTTGCCGTGGTCGTTGACGCTGCAGACCACCGCACCGGCGGCAACGCCCAATCTGCTTGCCCAGGGCGACGGTAGCTCCATTGCTTGTCGGATCACCGTTGATCGCGCGGTCAGGGACGAACGATCGGTGGCCGGGGTGAATGCCATGACCTTCTGCTTGGTGAAGTCGGCGTGAGCGCCCTGATGGACCAAACCCAGACCGAGCCCATCCCGGCCGCCCGCCACGCGTCGCGCCCTGGGATACCGCGCACGATTCGGGTGCTGGCGGTGCCGATCATCCTTGCCTGGGTCGCCGTGGTCGTGGTTCTCAATACCGTTGTGCCGCAACTGGAGGTTGTCGGAAAGACCCGCGCGGTGTCGATGAGTCCCAATGATGCGCCGTCGATGATCGCCACCAAACGGGTGGGCAAGGTGTTTCACGAGTACGACACGAGCAGCTCGGTGATGATCGTGCTCGAAGGCGACAAACCGCTGGGTGCCGACGCCCACCAGTTCTATGACCGCGTGGTGCGCGAGCTGCGAGCTGACCCGAAGCATATCCAGCACGTGCAGGATTTCTGGGGTGATTCGTTCACCGCCGCTGCGGCACAAAGCGTCGACGGCAAGGCCGCCTACGTGCAGGTCTACATCGCCGGAGATCAGGGAGAAGCACTGGCCAACGAGTCGGTGGAGGCGGTGCGTCATGTCATCGCCAGCGTGCCCGCACCGGCGGGCGTCAAGGCCTATGTGACCGGTCCTGCGGCAATGAGCGCCGATCAAAACGAGACCGGCGACAAGAGCATGCAGGTGATCACGCTGCTCACCTTCGCCGTAATCATCACGATGCTGTTGCTCGTCTACCGATCGGTGGTCACGGTGGGCATCGTGTTGGTGATGGTGCTGCTGGAATTGGCCGGTGCTCGGGGATTGGTGGCCTTCCTCGGTTATTTCAAGGTTTTCGGCCTGACGACGTTTGCGACTAATTTGGTAGTGACGCTGGCGATCGCCGCGGCCACGGACTACGCCATCTTCCTGATCGGCCGCTACCAAGAAGCGCGTCGGCTGGGCGAGGACCGAGAAGCCGCTTATTACAGCATGTTTCACGGCACGGCCCACGTCGTGCTGGCTTCGGGAATGACTATTGCCGGGGCGGCCTTCTGCTTGCGCTTCACCCGTCTGCCGTACTTCCAGACCATGGGAATACCATTGGCGATCGGCATGACGATCGTGGTCGCTGCGGCGTTGACACTCGGGCCGGCGCTGATCGCGGTGGCCAGTCGCTTTGGCCGGGTTCTCGATCCCAAACACATGACCCAGCCACGGGGATGGCGGCGTATCGGTGCGGCGACGGTGCGCTGGCCCGGCGCCATCCTGATCTGGGCGATCCTGATCGCGCTGGTCGGCTTGCTGACGCTGCCCGGCTACCACACCACCTACAACGACCGCATCTATTTACCCGCTAGTGTCCCGGCGAACGTCGGCTATGCGGCCGCGGATCGGCACTTCTCCCAAGCGAAGATGAATCCCGATCTGTTGATGGTCGAAGCCGATCACGATTTGCGTAACCCTGCCAGTTTCCTGGTGATCGACAAGATCGCCAAAGCCCTTGTGCGGGTGCACGGTATCGCCCAGGTGCAAACCATTACGCGGCCCGAGGGACGGCCGATCCAACACACCTCGATCCCCTACAACATCAGCATGAACAGCACCGGCCAGGTGATGAATAACGACTACCAACAGACCGTCCTGCAAAACACCCTCAAACAGGCTGACGACATGCAGGTCAGCATCGACTCGATGGAGAAAATGCAGGCCATCACCCAGCAATTGGCCGGCGTCACCCACAACATGGCCACCAAGATGAAGAAGACCAGCGGGGACGTACAGGACTTACGCGATCACATGGCCGATTTCGAAGATGTCTGGCGCCCGATCCGCAGCTACTTCTACTGGGAAAGGCATTGCTTCGATATCCCGGTCTGCTGGTCGCTGCGGTCGGTGTTCGACGCCCTGGACGGCATCAGCACCATGTCCGACGACCTCTCCGATCTGGTTCCCGACCTTGACCGCATGGACGCGTTGATGCCGCAGATGGTGGCCCTGATGCCGCCCATGATCGCGTCGATGAAAAATCAGAAACAGATGATGCTCAACCAGTATCAGGCCCAGAAAGCCCAGCAAGACCAAACCATGGCCTTGCAGGACAACGCCACAGCCATGGGCCAGGCGTTCGACGAGGCCAAAAACGACGACTCCTTCTACCTGCCGCCCGAAGCATTCGACAACGCCGACTTCAAACGCGGCGTGAAGCTGTTCTTGTCCCCGGACGGTCATGCCGTGCGGTTCACCATCATTCACCAAGGCGACCCGTTGACAGAGGAAGGCACGTCGCGCACGGCGCCGCTCAAAATCGCGGCAGCAGACGCTATCAAAGGGACACCGTTGGAGGGATCAAGGATCTACCTCGGTGGAAGCGCAGCCATGTACACCGACATGCAGAAGGGCGCCAACTACGACCTGCTCATCGTCGCGGTCGCCGCACTGATCTTGATCTTCATCATCATGGTGATCTTGACCCGGGCCGTGGCTGCCGCGGCGGTCATCGTGGGAACCGTGGTGTTGAGCCTGTCCGCGTCGTTTGGGCTCTCAGTACTGCTGTGGGAACACATCATTGGCATTCCCCTGCACTGGATGGTGCTGCCGATGACGGTCATCATCCTGTTGGCCGTGGGATCCGACTACAACTTGCTACTGGTCTCGCGGATGAAGGAGGAGATCCACGCTGGGCTCAACACCGGCATCATCCGCGCCATGGTCGGCACCGGTTCCGTGGTCACCTCCGCCGGCCTGGTGTTCGCCTTCACGATGATGTCCATGGCCATAAGCAGACTCATCGTGATCGGACAAGTCGGCACCACCATCGGTCTCGGCCTGCTCTTCGACACTCTGATTGTCCGCTCGCTGATGACGCCCTCCCTGGCAGCCTTGCTGGGCAGGTGGTTCTGGTGGCCACGCCGCGTGCGGCCCCGCCCCCTTCCCCAACCATGGCCGCAACCGCTGCGTCACGGGTCCAAGGAGATGCAAAAAGTATGAGCAGCCCCGCATCAGGCAGGTGACCCCTGGGCTGACTGAGAAGCGGGTCATTTCGGGACCACCCACTGGGTAGATGAAGAAGCTTTGGTGGACGCTGATTTAGCATGCACCACACCGAAAATTCACCGCACTGAATCCAGTGGTACCGGTGGGCTTCCCCAGACCCTCGACTTCCCGGCCACCATCTCGGGTGCGCCTTAAAGTCCTCAGGAGTAAACACTTTCGGCAGCCGGGCGACCTCGACGCGGTGTACCGGTACCACGGCATCGACGCAGACAGCATCGTGCGTGCCGCGCTCGATGTCACGACGTGAATCAGTGGGAAGTCTGAGGCGTCACCGCCGGGTTGAGGTCGCAATCAGCCGCACCGGCAGGTGGTCGTGACGATGGATGATGTTGTTGATCGCCCAGGTTGGCTCCGCGACTATCTCGATGCGCTCGACGCTCTCGGTGAGGGCTTTGAGCATTGCGGTGGTCTCGAGCCGCGCGAGGGCTTGGCCGGCGCAGGCGTGCGCGCCGTTGCCGAACCCGACGTGGCGTCCGGCGTCATTGCGGATGTCGAAAACGTCGGGAGCATCCCACTCGCGCTCATCACGGTTGGCTGAGGCGTAGATGAGCAGCAGCCGGGCGCCAGCAGCGATGGGCACACCCTCGATCTCCGTGCTGTGCACGGCCTTTCGAGTGAACGCGCGAAGCGGGGACTCGTAGCGCACGACTTCGTTGACGGCGTTGGGGATCAAAGAGCGATCGCTTTTGAGCAGTTCCCACTGGTCGGGATGCCGGGCGAACAGGTAGATGGCATTCGAGATAGCGCTGATGGTGGTGTCCAGCGACGGGGCGATGTAATCGATCATCAGCGGCGGCACTTCGTCGACGGCGAGATTGCCCTCGTCGACAGCGGTCAGGAGTTCATGGGCCATGCTGCCGGGTAACACGTTGCGGTCGCGTACGACGCGGCGCGCGAAGCACAGCATCTGCAGGCTGCGCGGTACGGCTTTGAGCGCCTGCAGGTTCGCCGGTCCCAGGATGTCGAATGTAGCTGCGCCCCAATCGAGTAAGCGGGCTCGTTGATCGCGCGGCCACCCCACCAGATCGGGCACGACGGCCAGCGGTAGGGCCGTGGCGAGATCGGCGACCGCGTCCACCTGTTCCCGGCGCAGGGCGTCCTCGACGATGGAGCGGGCCTGGGCGTCGACGTCGTCGCCGAGCGCGCGCAGGGCGCGAGGCATCATGCGGTGCGCGAGGAGTTTTCGGCGCCGGTCATGGTCGGCGCCGTCGCTGTTGAGGGTGGTGCCGCGCGAGAGGCGGTTGGCCAGCGAGTTGGCTGCGACCCCGTGTCCGGACAGGAACTGGCCGTCGTCGCGCAGGGTGGCCTTGCATGCGGCGTAGCGCGGCAGCGCGTAGAGGCGGTGACGGGCCAGCCACACGACGGGCCCAAGTTCACGCAAGGCACGGTAGTGCGGGTGGGGGTCGAGAATCGCTGCGCGGGTGTAGATGTCGGGCCGGTACACCGGTACGGCAGAGGGGCGACGAAACACGGGGACGATTCCTATTCCTAGTGGGCCGGGCCGATACGTTGCGAGATGTCCGACGCTCGGTCGACCAGGAACAGCGGGACAGCGCGGCACAGGGTGGTGAGGTTGCGGCCGGCGATCATGACGGTGCGATCGGGTCGGATCACCGCGGCCGTCACGTGGTGGCGGTTCAGCCAGTGCGCCAACTCCGACCCTGCGGCGGCGTGGACCGCGGGGGCACCGCGTGATGCCACGATGTCCCGCTGCGACGGGGTCAGCTCGACGGTGGTGATCACGCCGAAGCCTGTTCCCAATGCGTCGTCGAGCCGACAACCGTTGCCCAGAAACGGGTTTGGGCAGAGCCGCCCCGTGATACCGCGGGTCGCCAGGGTGCGCCGAACCAGCGTCGAGGACCGCAGCGGCGGGGTCTGCGAATCGGTGACCTTCGCCCGCAGCCCGGGCACCAGGTGCACGCGGGGCAGCACGACGGCGCGGGCGGCCGCGCCGAGCCGGCCGCCAAACGTCATGGCGCGTCCGACGTTGAGCGCCAAGGCGATCATGGCGCGGGCATGCGGCCGTCGCTCGGCCTCGTAGCTGTCGAGCACACTGGGCGCGAGACCTCCGCGCTGGACGGCGGCGATCTTCCATGCCAAGTTCATCGCGTCGCGCAGTCCGGCACCCATGCCCTGACCGATGAACGGCGGGGTGAGATGGGCCGCGTCGCCGAGCAGAAAGATGTTCCCACGCCGCCAGCGGTCGGCGATCTGAGCGCGGAAGGTGTACTCGGCGGCCCGCATCACGCGCAGGTCCGCGTCATCAACGTGTCGCGTCCACGGGGCGATCAGCGGCCGCAGGGCGGCCAGGGTGGCGTAGTCGTCGACCGATTCGTGATCGAGCAGCGCGAACTCCCAGCGGTACCTCGTGGGTCCGATACGCATGTAGGTCCCGGCCCGCTGCCCGTCGCAGACCTGATGCACGCCGTCCCACTGCTGCAGGTCGGCGGTGGTGGTGATGTCGACGACCAGCCAGCGCTGGTCGAACTTCAGGTTGCGCATCGACGCGCCTATGGCGCCGCGCACTGTGCTGTTGGCACCGTCGCAGCCCAGCACGTAGTCGGCGCTGAGTGTCGACTCGAGGTTGGTCATGCGGTCGCGGATCCGCAGGTGCAGTGGACCTGCCGCATCGTTTGCGGTCACCCCGAGAACCTCGACGTCACCTCGGAATCGGGCGTGCGGAAAACGGGCGAGGTTGCGGCGGAGCAACTCCTCGAGTTCGGGTTGGTCGAACATGCTTGCCGCTGGAAAGCCGTTCTGCGTCACCGGTGTATCGCGCCGGAATTCTGCCAGTACCTTCAGATTCCGGTCCACCAAGCGCAGACCGCGGGCCGGACGGGAGATCGCGGCGAAGTCGTCGGCGATGCCGAGCCGGGCCAGGATGCGGTAGACCTCATCATCGAGGTGCACGGCGCGCGGCTGCGGATAGACCTGCGGCCACCGGTCCAGCACCAGGGTGTCCACCCCGTACTGCGCGAGCAAGGTCGCCGCGGTGATGCCGGTGGGACCGCCGCCCACGATGGCCACCGAGACATGCTCGGCGGGCGCGCCACTGGGGGCGCTCATGCGTGGCGCACCGCCAACCGTTGGGCGCCGAGATCGATGGCGCCGTCGTCGGTGGCAATGGAGGCCTCGACGACGTCGCCGTGCTGCATATACTTCGGGTTCTTCGCCTGTCGGGAGAAGAAGGCTTTCCACTTGACGGCCGGTGGTAGCAGGTTGCCGATGATCTCGATTGGCTTGGGCGGGGCGGTCAGCGCGGTGCCGGCCGGGGTGCCGGTGAGGATCAGGTCGCCGGCCGCGAGGTCTTGGAATCGTGTCAGCGATTGCAGTGCTTGTAGCGGTCGGTAGAGCATGTCGCCGTCGACGACCGAATTCTGGCGTTCCTCGCCGTTGACGCTCAGGCGCAGCCGCAGGTCGCCGAATCGGGTCAGCTCGGTAGGGTCGACGAGCACCAGCGCCGGCCCTACCGGGGTGAAGGTCGGGTACGACTTCGCCTCGTAGAACTGCGTTTGCGGCAATTGGATGTCGCGGGCGGACACGTCGTTGGTGATGGTCAGACCGGCGATGTACTCGGCCAGGTTCGCGTCGGTGATGGTGGTGCCCACCGGGATGTCGCGCCCGATGACGAGGCCGATTTCGACCTCGTAGTCCAGCAGCTGCACATGCGGCGGGCGGACGATCTCGCCGAAGGGGCCGGTGATGGAGGCCGAGGATTTCCGAAAAAACGTCAGCGGCACCGTCTTTGGGTCCATACCGGAATCGATGACGTGGGATTCGAAGTTGGTCATCTGGGCGACGACGCGGCAAGGAGTGGTCACCGGTGACAGCAGCTGCAGTTCGTCGAGGGCGAGGTTGCCGGCGGTGGCGGCAGCCGCGTCGATCGCGGCTCTGTCGGCGAGGAGTTCGGCTGTGGTCGCGGCGTTGGTGTCGATGCGGGCGGCGCCGGT
>NZ_LZKV01000158.1:0-29817 GCF_001672995.1 Mycobacterium sp. 1482292.6
GCCAACAGTTGGCGGTGTTGGCGCGCTGCGAAAAGCAGCGCCGGCGCATCCCGGCCGTCGAGCACCCCGTGATCAATGCCCTGGCCCGCCAAGCACCTTCGGTCGAACTCGGCGGCACAGCAGTCCAGGCCATCGCCGAGGCGACGCTGATCAGCCGCGCCGAAGCCGCCCGCCGCCTCAACGAGGCACGCGACCTGGGCCCGCGCCACGGCCTGACCGGCGAACCGCTGGGCCCGATGCTGCCCGCCACCGCCGCCGGACAACGCGACGGCACCCTGGGCGCGGGCCCAGGTCGCGTGCCTCGTTGAGGCGGCGGGCGGCTTCGGCGCGGCTGATCAGCGTCGCCTCGGCGATGGCCTGGACTGCTGTGCCGCCGAGTTCGACCGAAGGTGCTTGGCGGGCCAGGGCATTGATCACGGGGTGCTCGACGGCCGGGATGCGCCGGCGCTGCTTTTCGCAGCGCGCCAACACCGCCAACTGTTGGCGCGGCTTCAGCGCGTCGACGTTCAGCGCGCAGACCTGATCCCAGGCGGCATCGAGCGCGTCGAACGCCGCCTCGACATCCTGCTCATCACTCACACCGCCAAACTAGCGAGGACCACCGACAAAAATCGGCGCCCAGAGACTACTGAAACCACAGTGGCACAAGTGATTTCGATATGCGTTTCCAGTATCCGAAATCGATGGACTCGACCGACGGCACCGAATCAGTTGCTGAGCACCAACTTCCAGTTGCCGTTGACGTTACGGTCCGGAATGCACCAGAAGTTGTTCCAGCTGCCCGGGGTCGTGGCCTTCACGCCCGGGCCGGCGTCCTGACACGCCTCCCGCGTGGGGTAGTTGCCCTCGGTCTGGATCGTGTCGGCGCCGCTGACGCCCACACCGATCGTCAGCAGCCCGGCCATCGCCAGCAGAGTCGCGGCGGCTAAACGCTTGATGTCCATCGGGCAACGGTATGCGGAATCGACGGGCCGGGGAGTGGTTTTCGCCGGAACTCAACTTCGCTGGGCCGCGAGCGCCACCGCGGTGGCCACGGCCTCCAGCAGCCGGCCGAGTTGCTCGGCGTCCCCGACGTTGCGGTCGCCGGCGGCCAGCCGGGTGAAGACACCGGCGATGAACGTGGTGACGGCGGTGGTCTGCGCGTCGAGCAGCGCCGGGTCGCGGGTGTCGGGCTGCAGGTGCGCGATGGCGTCGTGGGCCATGGCGTTGATCCGCGCGACGAACACCTGCGACGTCTCGGCCAGACCGGGATCGCGGGCGGCCCCGAGCAGCAGTTCGTGGCGCGCCCTGTTGAGCATCAACCCGTCCCCGCTGGCCTGAATCATGGTGAGCCGCGCCAAATGAGCGAACGGCGACAGCGGATCGACCGGCTCGTCGATCACCGACTGCAGGTTCGCCACATCGATCTCCGCGACGCGCTTGCCGACGCCGCGCAGCAGGGCGGCGCGGGTGCGGTAGTAGTACGACGTGGTGCCCTCGGGGACGCCGGCGACGCGGTCCACCTGACCGTGCGTCAGCCCGCGCGAGCCGTGCTCGGCCAGCACCCGGATGGCGGCATCGCACAGGTCGCGACGGCGTGCGTCGCCGTTGCGTCTGCGCGATCTGTCGGTGGCCATCTCCATCCTCAGCGCAGCACCGTGCCGCCGTCGATGTTGACGACCTGACCGTTGATCCATTCACCCTCGTCGGACAGCAGGAACGCGACCAGCGCGGCGACGTCGCCCGGCTCGCCGACGCGGGGGCCGCGGATGCGCTTGAGTGCGGCGGCCTGTAGGTCCGGCCATTGCGGCACCGCACGGATGGTCTCGGTTGCGGTGAACCCGGGCGCGACCGCGTTGCACCGGATGTTGTCCTTGCCCCACCGCGAGGCGACGTGGCGGGTGAGCGCGCCGATCCCGGCCTTGGCGGTGGCATAGGCCGGGCGTGCGGGCTCGCCCTGGAACGCCGCCGCCGAGGACATGTTGACGATCGCCCCGCCGCCGCGCTTGAGCATTTCCGGGATCGCGCATTTCATGGCCGCCACATATCCGCGCAGGTTCACCGCCATCACCCGGTCCCACACGGCGAAGTCGATGTCGACGACGTCGGTGTCGGCGCGGATGGTGCCCATGTCGGCGCCGACGTTGAACAGCAGATCCACTCCGCCGTAAGTCGTTGCCGCGGAATCGATCAGGCCGGCGACCGACGCCGGGTCGGCCAGGTCGAACGCCACGGGCGTCGCCGTCCCGCCGGCGGCGGCGATGCGCGCGGCCGTGCGCTGCGCGGCGTCGACGGCGACGTCACCGATCACCACCCGACAGCCCTCCTCGCCCAGCCGGGCGGCCGTGGCCGCACCGAGGCCGGTGGCGCCGCCGACGACGACGGCCACCTTGTCGGCCAGCCCGCGCAGTGTCATGAGCGCCTCCTTCCCGAGACGAGGTTATTGACTTTACCTCTAGAACTGTAGAGGATCGCCAGTCATGGCAGGGATTCATCGCGAGCGCCCCGGGGCGAGCGACCTTTCGGCGGCGACGGACACTCCCGCGCAGGCCCTGGGCGACGGCGTCTGGATGTCGCCGGGCGTCTCCAATTCGTATGCGGTGGCCACCGGCGACGGACGGGTCATCGTCAACGGCGGGTTGGTCTTCGAAGGACCGTTGCATCGCAAGGCCTTTGCCGACGTGGCCGGCCCGACCCGGGTGATCGTCGTCACCCAGGGCCACGCCGACCACTGGGGCGGGGTGCACACGCTGCGCGACGCGGACACCCAAGTGGTGATGCATCGCAACTACCGGTACTGGCGCGACGACAACACGCTGCTGATGGGTTACCGCATGCCCAAGACGTCGTTCGCCTTCGGAAAGTTCTCCGACGCGATGCTCGAGCACTTCAAGACCATCGACCCCGCCACCATCGACTTCTCGTTTCCGGAGCCGACCACGACCTTCGACCAGCGCCACACCCTCACGGTCGGCGGGCGCACGTTCGAACTGGCGTGGACGCCCGGCGGCGAGACCACCGACGCGCTGGTGGTGTGGCTGCCCGAGGATCGAATCCTGTTCACCGGCAACCTGTTCGGGCCGCTGTTCGGTCATGTGCCGAACCTGATGACCATCCGCGGCGACCGGTACCGCGACCCGATCCTCTACATCGAATCGCTGAACACCGTGCTGGACTACGGGCCGCGGCGGCTGATCACCGGCCACTTCGACCCCATCGAGGGCGCCGATCGCATCGCCGAGGAGGTCACCGCGATGCGGGACGGGATGCAGGCCGTGCACGACCGCACCGCCGAGCTGATGAACTCCGGCGCGGACATTCACACCGCGATGCGCGAGGTCAAGGTCCCCGAGCACCTCGACATCGGCGAAGGCTACGGCAAGACGTCTTGGAACGTGCGGGCGATCTGGGAGATGTACACCGGATGGTTCCGGCACCGCTCGACCACCGAACTATACGGCGTGCCAGCGGATTCGGTGGCCGCCGACGTGGTCAGCGCCGCCGGCGCCGACGTGCTCGTGGACGCGGCGCGGGCTCACCTGACCGCCGGACGGCCGGTGCAGGCCATCCACCTCACCGACCTGATCCTGGCCGCCCAGCCGCTGCATGCCGGTGCGCGGGCGGCTGCCGCCGACGCCCACGAGGCGCTGCTGGCCGATACCGGCAACTTCTGGGAAAAGGCCTGGCTCACCAAGTCGATCA
Organism: Mycobacterium sp. 1482292.6; assembly: GCF_001672995.1. Lineage (NCBI taxonomy): Bacteria > Bacillati > Actinomycetota > Actinomycetes > Mycobacteriales > Mycobacteriaceae > Mycobacterium > Mycobacterium sp. 1482292.6. The sequence continues at coordinate 3,682 of NZ_LZKV01000158.1, forward strand.
ACGAATTGAGGACGACCGAATGAACACCGTCAACTTCGATTTCACCGGCGCCCACGTGCTGGTGACCGGTGGCACCAGTGGCATCGGCAACGCGATCGCCGCCGCGTTCGCCGACGCCGGGGCCGCCGTCACCGTGACCGGGACCCGCGGGTCGGCCGCGGAGTATTCCGAGACGGAGCTGAGCGCATTCACCTACCGTCAGTGCCAGATCCAGGATCCGAAATCCGTTGACGCGCTCGCTGATTCGCTGGGCGACCTGGACATCCTGGTCAACAACGCGGGCGGCCCCTATCCCGCGGGCGACGAATACGATCCGGACGGGTACGTCGCGTCGGTGACGCAGAACATGTTGGGCCCGATGCGGCTGACCATGCGCTGTCATGAGCGCCTCAAGTCCAGCCAGGCCCCCGGCGGCGCGAGCGTCGTCAGCGTCGTCTCGATGTCCGCGTTCCGCTCGGCGGTCTTCGTCCCGGGCTACGCCTCGTCGAAGATGGGCCTGATCGCCCTGACGATGAACCTGTCGCGCCGATGGGCCAATGACGGCATCCGGGTCAACGCCATCGCGCCCGGGCTCATCGACACCCGAATGACCCACCCCGCCATGGGGATTCCCGAGGTGATGGACGTCGAGATCGGCTTCCACACGCCGCTGGGCAGGCCCGGCACGCCCCAGGACTGCGCGGGTGCGGCGCTGTTCTTGTGTACCGATGCCGCCTCCTACATCACCGGCAGCACCATCGCCGTCGACGGCGGATACCTGACGGTCTAGAGCCATGAGCGACTTCGACAACCTCGCGACCGCCGACGACGTCTTCAAACTGGCGGCGGGGCGCACCGGCCTCACCGAAATCGACTCGGACTCATGGCGCGCGGGACTGCAGCTCATCCTCGACGAGGTCAACACCTCGCCGGTGTTCACCCCGTTCGGGCGCGACCGGGTGCTCGACGACGCCACCAACGCGCTGGGGCGGCGCATGCAGGTGCACGGCTACATCCAGGCGCACCCCGAAGTGCTGGACGCGCCCGTCGAGCGGCCCCTGATCGTGCTCGGCATGCCCCGCACCGGCACCACGGTCATCAGCTACCTGCTCGACCAGGACCCGGCCCGGCGATCGCTGTTGCACTGGCAGTGCGTGGATCCCATACCACCCGCCGGCGTCGACACGCTGCGCACCGATCCGCGCTGCCTGGCCCTGCTGGAGGAGCAGCGCAAGATCCTCGAACTGGTGACACAGGCGAAAATGCCGCTGCCGCACTGGGAAGACGCCGACGGCCCGACCGAGGACATGTTCATCCACAACCAGGATTTCAAGGGCCTGTCCTGGGACTCGTTCCTGCCGACGGGCCGTTACGCGCGCTGGCTGTTCGACGAGGCCGACATGAGCAGCACCTACGAATACCAGAAGCGCTACCTGCAGGTGCTGCAGTCCACCGCGCCGGGCAACTGGAGTCTGAAGATGCCGTCGCACTCGGTGCACATCGAGGCGCTGCTGAAGGTGTTTCCCGACGCCCGGCTGATCTGGGCGCACCGCGATCCGTACAAGGCGACCGGGTCGCTGTGCAACCTGTGGCGGTTGCCGCAGAGCCTGGTGATGAACACCGAGCTGCTGGACCAGACCGAGATGGGCCGGCTCGCGATGTGGCAGATGCGCTACCACGTCGACCGCCCGCTGCGGGCGCGCGACCGCATCGGCGACGAGCGGTTCTTCCACATGTACTACCACGAGATGATGCGCGACCCGATGGACGTGATGCGGCGCATCTACGAGTGGGCCGATGAACCCCTGACCGCCGAAACCGAAGCCCGCATGCGCAATTGGCTCGCCGCGCACCCGCAGGATCGGTTCGCGCTCAACGCCTATCGCCTCGATGAGTACGGGTTGAGCGTCGAAGCGCTGGCGCCGGTCTTCGCCGAGTATCTCGACACCTTCGACATCGAGCTGGAGGGCACACCGTGAAAGCATCCGTGGTCACCGGACCGGGCAAAGCGGAGGTCCTCGACACCGAACGGCCCACCGTCGGGCCCCGCGACGTCCTGGTGCGGATGCGCGCCTGCGGCATCTGCGGTTCGGACGCGTTCTACATCACCATCGGCGGCATCCCGCCGCGCCAGGAGCACACCCCGCTCGGGCACGAGCCGGCCGGTGAGGTCGTCGAGGTCGGTGCGCAGGTGAGTGGGCTTACCGTCGGCGATCACGTCGTCATCAACCCGATGGCCGCGCCCAGCGGCATCATCGGCAACGGCGGGGCCAGCGGGGCACTCGCCGACTACCTGTTGATCGAAAACGCGGTTCGCGGAACGAGTCTCGAGGTGATCCCGGATCACATCCCGTGGGAGGTGGCCGCGCTCAACGAACCCATGGCCGTCGCGCGCCACGGCGCCAACCGCTGCCGGCCCAAACCGACGGACAAGGTCGTCGTGTTCGGGGCCGGGCCCATCGGGCTGGGCGCCGTGCTTGCCTTCAAATCCCTTGCCGTCTACCACGTCGTCGTTGTGGACCTGATCCCCGGGCGGCTGGACAAGGCGCTGCGGATCGGCGCCGACGCCGTCATCAACTCGGCCGACGAGGACGTGGTGGCGCGCCTGATCGAACTGCACGGCGAGGGCGAATCGATGTTTCCAGGCAAGGCCGGGACCGACATCTACCTCGACGCCGCCGGTGTGCCCGCCGTCGTCAACACCGCGCTGGCCGCCGCACAGCGGGGCGCGACGCTGGGAATCGTTGGCGTGCATAAGGAACCGGTACCCGTCGAGTTCGTCAACGTGATGAGCAACGAGATCACCATCCTCGGCTCCATGGGCTACCCCGACGAGATCTTCGAGGTGACCAAGGATCTCGTCGCGAACTGGGAGAAATACGCGCTGATCGTCAGCCACACCATCCCGTTCGACAACGTCGGCGAGGCGCTCGAACTGGCGCACACCCCGGGGGCCGCGGACAAGGTCGTCGTCACGTTCGGCTGATGTCGGCGGTGACCGCGGCGGTGAGGCGGATCAGGTCCTGCGGCGCCACCGCGACCTCCCAGCCCCGACGGCCGGCACTGCAGAACACCCGCTCCCAGCGCAGCGCGCTGGAGTCCACGACCGTCGACAGTCGCCGGCGCTGGCCGAACGGCGAGACCGCACCGACGACGTAACCGGTGCTCCGCTCGGCGACCGCAGCCTCGGCCATGGCCGCCTTGGCGACCCCCAGCGCCGCGGCGGCCGCCTTCAGCGACAGGCGCGCGGTCGCGGGCACGATCGCGACCGCCAATCCGTTCGGCACCGTGATGACGAGGGTCTTGTAGATCTGTCCCGGTTCGATGCCGGCCGCCGCGGTGAGCGCTTCGACCGCCTCGGCGCCGAACGACTGCGCCCGCGGATCGTGATCGAAGGTCAGAACCTGGTGCGCCACACCGGCTTTCACCAAAGCGGCGATGCCCGGTGTGGCGGCCACCGTAATGCCTCAGGGCTGCTAGGGGCCGGTGTATCCCGGCGGGTTGACGCCATCCACCCAGAAGTCGACGCCCAGCTTCGAGCCAGGGATGCAGTCGTAGACCGAAAGGTCGGTGACGCCGGAATCCACCAGCACGTCCTCGCACAACAGCATGTTGCCGGTGAACTCCTTGGACGGCTTGTTGAGGACGACGTAGGCCGCGTCGGAGTAGATCTCGGGCTTGCGGGCGCGTCCCATCGCCTCGTCGCCGCCCAGCAGGTTCTGCACCGCGGCGGTGGCCACCAGCGTGCGCGGCCACAGCGTGTTCGAGGCGATGCCCTCCTCGCGCATCTCCTGCGCGATGCCCAACGCGCACAGCGTCATACCGAACTTGGCCATCATGTACGCCGTCGGCTTCAGCCACTCCTGGCCCAGCAGCACCGGCGGCGACAGCGTCAGGATGTGCGGGTTCTCCCGGCCTTTCAGGTGCGGGATACACGCCTGGGAAACGGCGTAGGTGCCGCGCACCTGGATGCCGTTCATCAGGTCGAACCGCTTCATCGGCACCTCGGTGATGGATCCCAGGTTGATCGCCGACGCATTGTTGACGCAGATGTCGATGCCGCCGAACTGCTCGACGGTCTTGGCCACGGCCGCCTCCACCGACTCCGGGTCGCGGACGTCCCCGACGATCGGCAGGGCCTGTCCGCCGGCTTCCTCGAGCTCCTTGGCCGCGGTGAACACCGTTCCCGGCAGCTTCGGGTGCGGCTCGGCGGTCTTGGCGATCAGCGCGATGTTGGCACCGTCCTGTGCCGCACGCTTGGCGATGGCCAGGCCGATACCGCGGCTGGCGCCGGAGATGAACATGGTCTTGCCGTTCAGGGACATGGCGTCACACTAACGCCACGCCCGAATCGGCCGGACCGGGGTCCGATCGGCTCGGCCGGCACCGCCACCGGCCCGATCGCGCTGCGGAAATAGCGGGGTCGCGCACGCTGTTGATCCAATCGGTCTCACATGCGGTGCAGCGGACCCGGACGGACGGTGTCGGGGTCAGCCTTTAGATTGGGAGGAGCAGCGTGGTGTCAACGGCGACGAGCCTGTTAGGCGAGGAGCTGTTGGCTGGCTTCCTTGCGAGTCCGGTGGCGCCTTCGGTGGCCTCCGGTGACACCGCCGCAGAAGGGACCGGGTTTATCGACATGGCCGACTCTGACGATGGCCGCGATGGCGTGACGGGGCCCGAGATTCCCGAGCCCCCAGCGCACGAAGAGACGGACGCGGAATTAACGGCGCGATTCGAACGCGACGCGATTCCCCTGCTCGACCAGCTGTACGGCGGCGCGTTGCGCATGACGCGCAATCCCGCCGACGCCGAGGACCTGCTGCAAGAGACCATGGTGAAGGCCTATGCGGGCTTCCGCTCGTTTCGGGCCGGCACCAATCTCAAGGCGTGGCTGTACCGGATCTTGACCAACACCTATATCAACAGCTACCGCAAGAAGCAGCGCCAGCCCGCGGAGTATCCGACCGAGGAGATCACCGACTGGCAGCTGGCCTCCAACGCCGAGCACTCGTCGACCGGGCTGCGCTCGGCCGAGGTCGAGGCCCTCGAGGCGCTGCCTGACTCGGAGATCAAAGAGGCGCTGGCGGCATTGCCGGAGGAATTCCGGATGGCGGTCTATTACGCCGACGTCGAAGGTTTCCCGTACAAGGAAATCGCCGAGATCATGGATACGCCCATTGGAACGGTAATGTCACGGCTGCACCGCGGCCGACGGCAGCTGCGCGGCCTATTGGCCGACGTCGCCAAGGAGCGGGGCTTCAACCGCGGTCAGCAGACGCACGAGGAGGTGTCGTCATGAGCGAGTTCTCCGGCCAGGGCGGTGCTTCGCCCGACGCCTGCCCCAACGACGAGTCCCATGGCAGCGTCGGCTGCGCGGAGGTGATCCGCCAGGTCTGGCTGCTGCTTGACGGTGAATGCGGCCCGGACACCCGCGAGCAGTTACGCAAGCACCTCGAGGCGTGCCCCGGCTGCTTCAAGCACTACGGGCTCGAAGAGCGGATCAAGGCGTTGATCGCCACCAAGTGCAGGGGCGAGAAGGCCCCCGAGGGATTGCGTGAGCGGTTACGGCTCGAGATCCGCCGCACCACGATCATCCGGGGTTCGCAGTAGCGTCCCTTTAGGCGTTGGGCCGCTTGCCGTGGTTGGCCTTGCTGTGCTTGCGGTCGCGCTTCTTCCGGCCACGTTTGGCCATGATGGAAAACCTCCGTGATTGCTTGTCAAACCAGGCGCCCGGCGCCCGTTGGCTTGTCGACCATTCTCTCATGGAACGTCCTGTGCAGTGTCTTCGCCCTCGTCGGGGCCTGTCGGGGGGGCCGTGTGCCGCGGTCCCGACGGGTCCTGTGGTTCGATGTATCCGAGCCTGATGGGCCCGAGAGAACCGTGATGAACCAGCAGCCAGCCTGCGCGAAGGCCGAGACGAGTGGGGTGAAGATGGCGGAGGATGTGCGCGCCGAGATCGTGGCCAGCGTGCTCGAAGTCGTTGTCAACGAGGGTGACCAGATCGGCAAAGGCGACGTCGTGGTGCTGCTGGAGTCGATGAAGATGGAGATCCCCGTCCTGGCCGAGGTCGGCGGCACCGTCAGCAAGGTCAGCGTGTCGGTGGGCGACGTCATTCAGGCGGGCGACCTCATCGCGGTCATCAGCTAGCCGTCCGGCCCCTTCGATCAGCCGCCGGGGAACGACCCGGGGAGTAAGCAATGTCAACTCTCGGTGATCTGCTCGCCGAACACACGATGCTGCCGGGCAACGCGGTGGACCATCTGCACGCCGTGGTCGGGGAGTGGCAGCTGCTGGCCGATTTGTCCTTCGCCGACTACCTGATGTGGGTGCGGCGCGACGATGGCGTGCTGGTGTGTGTGGCGCAGTGCCGGCCGAACACCGCACCCACGGCGCTACTGACGGATGCGGTGGGCACCGCCGTGGCCTCCGACCGGCTGGCGCTGGTGGCCGAGACGTTCGCGTCGGGCACCGCGAAGCGGAATGACGCTGCGGGACAGGAAGATTCGTGGCTGCCGGGCACCCATGTCGAGGCGTCGCCGGTGCGCTACGGCGGCAAGGTGGTGGCGGTGCTGACCCACCATCAGACCGCGCTGGCCGCCGACCGTGCGTCGGGTCAGCTGGAGATCGCCTACCGCGAGTGCGCGACCGATCTGGTCCACATGCTCGCCGAGGGGACCTTCCCCGATGTCGGGGACGTGGTGATGTCGCGCTCGACCCCGCGGGCCGGCGACGGCTTCATCCGCCTCGACGTGCACGGCGTCGTTGCCTACGCCAGCCCCAACGCGCTGTCGGCGTATCACCGAATGGGCCTGACCACCGAGCTGGAGGGGCACAACCTCATCGAGGTCACCCGCCCGCTGATCTCCGACCCGTTCGAGGCGCAGGAGGTGGCCGAGCACGTGCGCGATCTGGTCGCCGGCGGGCGCAGCATGCGCATGGAGGTCGACGCCGGGGGAGCCACCGTGCTGCTGCGCACGCTGCCGTTGATGGTCGACGGGGCCAGCGCCGGCGCGGCGGTGCTGATCCGCGACGTCACCGAGGTCAAGCGCCGCGACCGGGCCCTGATCTCCAAGGACGCCACCATCCGGGAAATCCACCACCGGGTGAAGAACAACCTGCAGACCGTGGCGGCGCTGTTGCGTCTGCAGGCCCGCCGGACGGTCAACGCCGAGGGGCGCGAGGCCCTGATCGAGTCGGTGCGCCGGGTGTCGTCCATCGCCTTGGTGCACGACGCGCTGTCGATGTCGGTGGACGAGCAGGTCAACCTCGACGAGGTGATCGACCGGATCCTGCCGATCATGAACGACGTTGCCTCCGTGGACCGGCCGATCCGCATCAACCGGGTCGGCGACCTGGGCGTGCTGGACTCCGACCGGGCCACCGCGCTGATCATGGTGATCACCGAACTCGTGCAGAACGCGATAGAACACGCCTTCGACCCGGCGGTCGAGGAGGGCTCGGTGACGATCCGCGCCGAGCGTTCGGCGCGCTGGCTCGACGTGGTGGTGCACGACGACGGTCGCGGGCTGCCGGAGGGATTCAGCCTGGAGACCTCCGACAGCCTGGGGCTGCAGATCGTGCGGACCCTGGTGTCGGCCGAGCTGGACGGCACCCTGGGCATGCGTCAGGCGCCCGCCCGTGGCACCGATGTGGTGCTGAGGGTGCCGATCGGCCGGCGCACCCGTTTGCTGTTGTAGGCGCGCGTTTGCTGTTGTAGGCGCGCGGCGCACCCGCACGCAAAGGTGCGGCCCCGACTTTCGTCGAGGCCGCACTGTTTGCGTTATCTGGGTTAAACCCCGCTGCGGGCCTTGGTCCGGGCGTTGCGACGCTTCAGTGCGCGCCGCTCGTCTTCGCTCATGCCGCCCCAGACGCCCGAGTCCTGGCCCGTGTTCAGGGCCCAACCGAGGCACTCTGTGGTCACCGGGCACCGATTACAGACCAGTTTCGCGTCAGCGATCTGCGCGAGCGCCGGGCCGCTGTTCCCTACCGGGAAGAACAGCTCCGGGTCTTCGTCACGACAGACCGCCTTGTGGCGCCAATCCATACGTCTTTACTCCTCACTGAGTGCGCAGCAAGGCGCACGGCCATTTTCTTCGGCTGTTTAACGCGTGCAGAAGAAAAGGAGTCCGGACTCCTGCGTAAATTTCTGCATGCAACCTTTTGATCGTTTCACAGGCTCAACAGATGTCAATAGTGTGAGTTCGCTCGTGGGCTATCTCACTTTGATCAACTCGTAGCCAAGCCCTTACTCCGTTGTACTACACTCCATGGGCCACTTGACCGGTAATTTTCCCCACACCCGGGTCGCTGCATCGCATTACCGCAGCTCAGTGCCGTTTCTGTTGCGGAGGGGCGACCACCGCCAGCGCGTCCGGGACGGCTTTGAACGTCATGGTTTCGCGCACGCCGAGGTAATCGCCGTCGAACTGGCACGCGACCGCGCCCCCGGTCGAGGTAACTCGCACGCTCGGCAGGTCGTCCTCGGTGATGAGGTGCTTGAAGTTGAATGCGGGCCGTTTGGCGAACATCTGCCGCACGATTCGCAGGGTCGGGATCGGCTTCATGGTGGTAGGGGCGAACACCCCCAGGCCCGACTCGAAGCTGCAGCCGGGGTTGGTCCACACCGGCCGTTCGTTGGCGAACGTCCACGGGCTCGAGTTAGACACGAAGGCGAAGCTCACCCCGGTGATGGGTTCGCGGCCGGGAAGTTCGAGCGTCAGCATCGGGTCGCGGCGGGTGTAGGCCCAGACGGCGGGCACCGCGGCGCGGATGTAGCGCCATGCCGAAACTTTGCCGCCCTTGTTCCGCTCGGCCTCGACCGCGGCCACCACCTCGGCGTCGACGCCCATGCCGGTGTTGAACACCGCCCAGCGCTCGCCGCAGTCGATCAGGCCGATCCGCCGCCAGATGGCGCGCCGCTGGTAGTCGTCGAGCAGCTGGATCAGCTGGTTGGTGGCCGCGACCGGATCCGTGGAGATGCCCAGGGACCGCGCCAGCACATTGGCCGACCCGCCGGGAACCACGGCGACCGCGGGCACCGGTCCGCCGGGCAGCGGCCCGGGCGGGCCCAGCAGGCCGTTGACCACCCCGCTCACGGTGCCGTCGCCGCCGTGCACGACCACCAGGTCGGCACCGTCGGCCACGGCCTTCTGCGCGAGTTCGGTGCCGTGACCCCGATGGTTGGTGTGCTCGACGCTGAGCTGCAGGCGGCTTTTCAGCGCGTGGGCCAGCAGATCGCGCGCGGCCGGAGTGGTGGAAGTTGCTGTGGGATTGACGATCAGCACGGCCCGCATGAAGCACGAGCTTAGGCGGGCCGCCTAAGGCCACGCTGTGGGGGAACGGGCGGCCGCCCTGACTACGCTGACGCTGTGACGCCGCCAGCCACCCCGACCGCCGTTCGCCGCGCGGGCCTGATCGTTATGCTGCAGGGGGTTGCGGCGCTGATCGTGGCGGTGGTGTTGGTGGTTCGCGGGATCGCCGGAGCCGATCAGCAGGTGGTCAACGGCCTGGCGACGGCGGGCTGGTTCGTCCTGGTCGGTGCCGCCGTGATCGCCGCGGGCCGCGCGCTGATCCGCGGCAGGCGCTGGGGCCGCGGGCTGGCCGTGATCACCCAGCTGCTGCTGTTGCCGGTGGCCTGGTACCTGGCCGTCGGGTCACACCAACCGGGGTTCGGGATTCCGGCGGGCGGCGTGGCGCTGGTCGTGCTGGGATTGCTGTTCAGCCCCGCCGCCGTGCGCTGGGCCGCCGGCGCTCAGGGCGATTCCGCCAGTCGCGCCAACGACGCCCCGGACAGCCGGTAGGTCGTCCATTCGTTCTGCGGCTGCCCGCCGATCCCGTCGTAGAGCGTGATGGCGTCGGCGTTCCAGTTCAGCACCGCCCAGGACAGCCGCGTGTAGCCCCGCTGCACGCATTCGGCGGCCAGCGCGGCCAGCAGCGCGCGGGCCAGCCCGCGCCTGCGGAACTGCGGCCGCACGAACAGGTCTTCCAGGTAGATGCCCGCCACCCCGTCCCACGTGGAGAAGTTGACGAACCACAGCGCCATCGCCCCGATCTCGCCGTCCACCTCGGCCACATGCCCGTACACCGTCGGTGGGTCACCGAAAAGGGCTGCCGCGATTTGTGATTCGGTCACCGTGCACTGATCGACGGCGTGCTCGAATTCGGCCAGCGCGTAGATCATCTCGGTGATGGCGGCCGCGTCCCGCTGCGACGCCCGCCGGATGTTTGGGCTCATCGCTCGACTCCCAGGGCGTTGAGGATCGTGCCGAATTTCGTTGTCGTCTCGGCGACTTCGTCGTCGGGGTCGGACTCGGCGACGATACCGCCACCGGCCCGGGCCAGCGCGACGCGCCGGTCGGCCGACAGCTGCGCGCAGCGCAGCGACACCACCCAGCGGCCGTCGCCGCGGGCATCACACCAGCCCACCGCCCCGGCGTAGAACCCGCGGTCGCCCTCCAGTTCGGCGATCAGCCGCATCGCGGGCTTGGTCGGCACCCCGCCGACCGCCGGGGTGGGATGCAGAGCCAGCGCCAGATCGATTGCGGTCGTTGATGTTTCACGCAGTCGGCCGGCGATCGGCGTGCACAGGTGCCAGACCGCGGCGGTGCTGCTCAGCTGTGGTTCGGCCGCGATCGACAGCTCGTCGCACAGCGGTTCCAGGGCGGTCCTGATGGTCTCGATGACCAGCTGGTGCTCGTGCCGGTTCTTCGCCGAGGCGGCCAGCGCGGCGCCGTTGGCGGCGTCGGTGTCCGGGTCAGCGGCGCGCGGGGCCGAGCCGGCGAACGGCCGGCACTCGACATGGTCGCCGCGGCGCGCCACCAGGAGTTCGGGGCTGGCACCCACCAGCGCCGCACCGGCATACTCCTCGCCGGCGGCGCTCAAATCGACCAGGTAGCCGTAGGCCGCCGGGTCCGCGGCGATGAGCCGGCGCAGAATCACCCGGGCGTCCAACGGGGCGTCGGCGACCAGCCGCAGGGCCCGCGCCAGCACCACCTTGTGCAGCGGGTTGTCGTCCGCGGCGAGCTGCTCGCACGCCCGGCGGATCCGGTCCCGGTAGTCGGGCGGCGCCGGAATGGCTTGCGCCACCCGCACCGGCGGCAGCGCGCCGACCGGCCAGTCCGGCGGCCCATCGGTGGCGGTCACCGCCTCGGGTGCCAGCAGCGCGGCCGGGCGCGTGACGTCAAAAGGTAACGCCCCCAACACAATCGGCGCCTCACCCGATCGCAGCGCGGCCTGCGCGGCGCCCACGTCGCGGTAGCGGTGCCGCACCCCGTCGGCAATCAGGGTCCGCGTCGGTCCGCACAGCGCGAACGGCGGTTCGTGATTGTGCTGCTCGACTCGCGCCCTAGCCGCTTCGCGGCTGGGGGGACCCCCGTCTCGCGCCGCCGCGCGGCGCGCATCGTCGTCTTCGCGATTCACTGACCGGTCAATCCGAGCGCCCGCAGCTGGCGCACCCCGTGTTCGAAACCGCTGACCGCGACCGACGCGGTGATCATGCCGAAGCGGCTACCCTCCACGAGCGGCAGTTCGACCCAGCGGGTGATGACCGCGCGGGAGAAGTGACCGTGGCTGACGAAGACCACGTCGCGCGCTTGCATGTTCTCCAGCGCGGTCGCGACGGCGGCGTCGGCGCGCTCACTGACCTGCGCGACCGTCTCACCGGCCGGACAGCCGTGCGTCCACACCAGCCAATCGGGCACCGTCTCCTGGATCTGCTCCGTGGTCAGGCCCTCGTACGAGCCGTAGTCCCACTCGGCCAGCAGCTCGGTCACCTCGTCGACGGTCAGCCCGGCCAGCTGCGCGGTGGTCAGCGACCGCTGCCTCGGGCTGCTGATCACCAGCGGGTCAACGAGTTTGAGCTCGGCGAGCACCCCGCCGGCCAGCTCGGCCTGCGTACGGCCGGCCTCGGTCAGCTCGACCTCGGTGCGGCCGGTGTGCTGGCCCGATTTCGACCACTCGGTCTCGCCGTGGCGCAGCAGCACCAGACGGTGATTGTGCAAGCCCATATCGACCGATTCTGCCGGACGACTCGCGGTGGTTGCTCAGGCCGGAGCGCACGGCGGGCGAACATGCCAGGATGGCACTGTAAACCGCACGCGACGAGGCAGGTGGGGAGACAGCGATGAGGTGGCGGCGCCGGTGAGTAAGACACGGGTATTGGCGGTGGCCAACCAAAAGGGCGGTGTCGCCAAGACGACCACGGTCGCGTCGCTAGGGGCGGCGTTGGTCGACGAGAACAAGCGGGTGCTGCTGGTCGACCTCGATCCGCAGGGCTGCCTGACCTTCTCGCTGGGGCAAGACCCCGACAAGCTGCCGGTCTCCGTGCACGAGGTGCTGCTCGGCGACGTCGAGCCCAACGCCGCCCTGGTCGAGACGGCCGAGGGAATGACGCTGATGCCGGCCAACATCGACCTGGCCGGCGCCGAAGCGATGCTGCTGATGCGGGCCGGCCGCGAATACGCGCTCAAGCGCGCGCTGGCCAAACTCGGCGACGACTTCGACGTGGTGATCATCGACTGCCCGCCGTCGCTGGGCGTGCTCACCCTCAACGGGCTGACCGCCGCCGACGAGGTCATCGTGCCGCTGCAATGCGAGACCCTCGCGCATCGCGGGGTCGGCCAGTTCCTGCGCACCGTCGCCGACGTCCAGCAGATCACCAACCCGGAGCTGCGCCTGCTCGGCGCCCTGCCGACGCTGTACGACTCGCGCACCACCCACACCCGCGACGTGCTGCTCGACGTCGCCGATCGCTACAGCCTGCCGGTGCTGGCCCCGCCGATCCCGCGGACCGTGCGGTTCGCCGAGGCCAGCGCCTCGGGCTCGTCGGTGATGGCCGGCCGCAAGAACAAGGGCGCGGTGGCCTACGGCGAGCTGGCGCAAGCGTTGCTCAAGCACTGGAAGAGCGGCAAGCCGCTGCCGACGTTCACCGTCGAGGTGTAAGCGGCCGGGGTCAGCCCAGCGCGGCTTTGAGTGTGAGCTGACGGCGTTGACTGTGCACTGGCGGCGGGCCCGATCGGCGTGTCGCCGCCGCGGATTCACACCGAAGGCCAACGATTCACACTCGACGGCAAGAGCCGCGGCCGCGGTCAGCCCAGCGCGACCAGCGTGTCGCCGCGCTGCTCGAGAACCCGGGACCCGATCACGGCCGGGAACACCGGTTTGCCGTCCGGCGGGGCGCTGGTCGAGCGGTCGACCGGAATGTAGCGTTCGTTGGCGCCGCTGAGCGGGTCGTAGACGCCGATCGCGCCGGTGACCGGCACCAGTAGCCGGCCCGCCATCATCACGCCGGGCCCCAACGGCGCCGTCTTGTCGCCCGCGGCGATGGTGTAGCGCAGCGACACGGTGTTCGCGTCGAAGACCATCAGCGAATCGCCGGTCCACCAGGTGATCAGGCTGCCGGGGTGGGAGACCGCCGACGTGCGCGACGGCGGCTTGGGCAGCGGGGTGCTCGACACGGTGGCGCCGGTTTCGTCGATCACGTCGACCCGGGGCTGCGGCGCCGGCAGGTACACCGCGGTGGTGTTCTCCGCGACGGCCAGCACCCGGGCGCCCGAATCCGGCGCGATGCCCGGCTCGGCGACCAGGTGTTGCTGTGGTTCGTCGTCGTCCTTGCCCGGGCGCAGCAGCACCAACCGCAGGTCGGCCTGGTTCGCGCAGCTCTCCAGCGTCGAGACCGCCTGCGAGCTGGCCGCGGCCGAGATCAGCCGGCAACCGGAGTGCAGTCCGCGCGTCGACGGCTTCACCCGCGCGTCGGTCTCGCCGTACACCAGCATCCGGACCATGTCCGAGCGCCACAGTTCCAGCCGGGTGTCACCGGCCGACAACACCGTCATGCCGTCGGAGGACAACCGCACCCGCGGATCGGCGTAACCGCTGCGGGCCGGCCCCCGGCGACCGGTGGAGCCGTCCAGGGTGCTGACCTGCCCGCAGCCGCGCTCGTCGCGGTAGACCCCGACGGCGTAGCGGTACAACCAGGTGACCCCACACAGGTCGATGTCGCGCGCGTAGCTCCAGCGGGACTGGCCGTTGTCGGGATCGCGCCCGTCGATCCGGCGGCCCGCACCCGTGACGACCTCCCCGCCCGCGACCACCGGGGCCGTGGTGGCCGGACTCGCGGCGCTCCACAGCTGCTTGAGGCCGGCCGGCACCTGCTTGGCCGGGGTCGGGTTGGGTGCGGGGACGGCCGCGGGTCGGCTGGTGGTGGCCCGGGCGTCGCTGGTCCACCAGATCAATGCCGCGACCGCGGCGACCGCGACCGCGATGGCCGCGGCGGCGAGCAGGTCGCCCTTGGTGCGACGCTCGGGTCTGACCATGCGGCGGTGCGGGTGTTGTTAGTTGCTCTGCGGGGCGGCGGCCGCGGTGGCGGCTTGGCCTTCGGCGGGCTTGCGACGCCGGCGGCGGCGCCGGGTGGAGCCGGCGTTGCCCGGGGGCGAGCCGGCCGGCGTTTCCGCGGCGGCGTCGCCGTTGCTGCTGGCCGCCCCATTGCCCGACGGGTGCGCGGCGACGGGCTGGCCGCCGCGGGTGCGCCGCCGGGTGCCGGAGCGGCGCGCGGGCCTTTCCGAATTCTGCTCCGGCTTCGTGCCGTCGCGGTCGCCGCTGCGGCGCTGGCCCTGCGGCTTGCGGGCGGCGCCCACTCTGCCGGCGGCCTCGGCGGGGATGTTCAGCTCGGCGCGCAGATGCGGAGAGTTGGAGTAGGTCTCGGCGGGCTCGGGGGAATCCAGCCCCAGCGCCTTGTCGATCAGCGCCCAGCGGGGCAGCTCGTCCCAGTCCACCAGGGTGACCGCGATACCGGTCTTGCCGGCGCGGCCGGTGCGGCCGATGCGGTGCACGTAGGCCTGCTCGTCCTCGGGGATCTGGTAGTTGATGACGTGGGTGATGTCATCGATGTCGATACCGCGGGCGGCGACGTCGGTGGCGACCAGCACGTCGATCTCCCCGGACCGGAAGGCCTTCAGCGCCTTCTCGCGGGCGACCTGCCCCAGATCGCCGTGCACCGCGCCCACCGCGAAACCGCGCTCGGCCAGCTCGTCGGCCACCTTTTGCGCGGTGCGCTTGGTGCGGGTGAAGATCATCGTCGCGCCGCGGCCCTCGGCCTGCAGCACGCGGCTGACCAGTTCGACCTTGTCCAGGGCGTGCGCCCGGTAGACGTACTGGACGGTGGTGTCGTGGGTGGCCGCCGAGTGCGGCGCTTCGGCCCGGATGTGGGTGGGTTGGTTCATGAAGGTGCGGGCCAGCGTGATGATCGGGTCCGGCATGGTCGCCGAGAACAGCATCGACTGCCGGTCGGTCGGGATCTGGCGCAGGATCCGCTCGATGTCGGGCAAAAAGCCGAGGTCGAGCATCTCGTCGGCCTCGTCGAGCACCAGCACCGACAGCCCGCCCAGTTGCAGGTGGTTCTGTTGGCTCAGGTCGAGCAGCCGGCCCGGGGTGCCCACCACGACGTCGGCGCCGGCGCGCAGCGCCTCGATCTGCGGTTCGTAGGGGCGACCGCCGTAGATCGGCACCACCGACAGCGGTCGGCCCTCATCGGCGGTCAGGTGCTTGGCCGCCAGTGTCAGGTCATCGGTGACTTGCAGGCACAGCTCCCGGGTGGGCACCACGATCAGCGCCCGCGGGGTGCCGTTGAGCGGGCGGGCGGCGGTGCCGGCGGTGATGCGCTGCAGCAGCGGCACGCCGAAGGCGAAGGTCTTGCCCATGCCGGTGCGGGCCTGGCCGATCAGATCGTCGCCGGCGAGCGCCATGGGCAGGGTCAGTTCTTGGATGGCGAAAGGGCTTTCGATCCCTTTTTCGGCGAGGGCGCGCACGATTTCGTCGCGGACGCCGAGTTGCGCAAATGTCGGTTGGGGGGTCAGTTCAGTTGTGCTGGTGGGTGCAGTCATGCGTGGGTAAGTAGCCTTTCGGTGACGTATCGGGTTGTGTCGGTATTTCTCTGTCGCGGTCACGCGCGCACGAGTTCCGACTCCGAATACGTCGCCGAGTCGCCGGCCCTGGCTCAGTCTGGGAGGGCCCAGTTAGGGCGGGCCAGCTGTGCACGCACATTTCGCCGATAGCGGCTTGAAAAACAAAATCTGGCATGAATACAGCCGCCATCTACCTACATGATAGCTGGTCGACAGCTGGCTCCCATTTCGCGCTACGTCAGCCGACTACAGTGTTGCCATGACCCGGCCCTCCTGCGAGCCCTCCGAAACCGATCTGGCCGACGACCGAATCGACGATTCACCCGCCCCGCGGTTGTCGGCCGATCACCCGGGTGTCAACGAGCTGTTCGCGGTCCTGGCCTACGGCGAGATCGCCGCGTTTTACCGGCTCACCGACGAGGCGCGGATGGCCCCTGACCTGCGCGGACGGATATCGATGGCGAGCATGGCCGCCGCCGAGATGCAGCACTACGAGCAGCTGCGCGACGCGCTGGAAAGCCGCGGCGTCGACGTGGTGTCGGCGATGTCGAAATACGTCTCTGCGCTGGAGAACTACCACCGGCTGACGATGCCCAGCACGTGGCTGGAGGCCTTGGTGAAAACGTATGTCGGCGACGCCCTGGCGGCCGATCTGTACCTGGAGATCGCCGACCGGCTGCCCGACGAGGTTGCCGACGTGGTGCGCGCGGCGCTGTCGGAAACGGGGCACTCGCAGTTCGTCGTCGCCGAGGTGCGCGCCGCCGTGACGTCCAGCGGCAAGCAGCGCAGCCGGCTGGCGCTGTGGTCACGCCGCCTGTTCGGCGAAGCGATCACCCAGGCCCAGTACCTGCTGGCCGACCACGACGAGCTGGTGGACCTGGTGATGGCCGGCGCCGGCGGGCTGGGCCAGCTCAACGCCTTCTTCGACCGGATGCAGCAGACGCACGACCGGCGCATGCACGAACTCGGCCTGAGCTGAGGCCATCAAACTCAGCTAACTCAGCGCGCGCAGGTCGCCATGTTCGAGGTGTTGGCCGAGGCGATCACCCGCTGACCGGCGGCGTTGAAGATCGAGCAGCTGAGCTGACCGTAGAAGCTGGTCGCCACCACCGATTCGGTCTGCACGCCCGGGTTCAGCACCACCACCTTCGACCAGGGCAGCGACACGTTGAACTCGGTCTGCGGCACGCCGCGTGCGTCGGTGTAGACGATGTTCACCAGGTCCAGCAGCTGCTTGGTTCCGTTCACGCTGTAGACGACGGTGCGCGGATCGACCGCGGCCGTCGGCGGTGCCGCGGCGAGCGGCGGCGCGACGGTGGGCGCGGCCGCCCCCGGCGGCGCGGTGGGCGCGGCGCTGGGCGTGGTGACCGTCGTGAAGGTTTCGGCCGGTAACTGCGCGGGGCCCGGGGACGAGCTGGGCGGCACGGACGCCTTGGTGGTCGCGGGTGCCGAGGTCACCGGGTGGGGAGCCGGGGCGCCCAGCGTGGCCTTGGTGGACGCGCTGTCGCCGCTGTTGATGATGACGGCGGTGGCGATGGCACCCAGGGCGACCACCGCGCCGACGATCGCGGTGGCGGGGCGCCAGCGCGAGTCGGCGGGCCAGCCCGTCCAGTTGTAGTCGGCGTTCAGGTAGGGATCGGTATCGCAGGCGTCGTCAACGTCGTCGTCGGGGTATGCCCGGATCCTGTCGTCAAGGTGCGGCAACGTGGTACCCATGGTGCCGAAGTTAGCCATGGGAAAACACGGATCGGGTATCGCGCGGGTGGGTGAGACAACCTGAGAGCGAATCGTTATCGGGCCGCGACCGGTTTCGCTGACCGCGAAGTGTGGGGATGCGACGAGGTGGGGGTCGGCCGCGTCCACTAGCCTGCTGCTGACAGGGCCGGGACTTCAAGAGCTGCGGAATGACTGCAAGACCCATGGAAGGGGTGACCGTGGAGGTCAAGATCGGTATCACGGATAGTCCGCGCGAGCTGGTCCTTGCCAGCGCCCAGACGCCCGCCGAGGTCGAAGATCTGGTCAGCGCCGCACTGAGCGATCCGTCGGGCCTGCTGCGGTTGAGCGACGAGCGGGGCCGCCGCTTCCTGATTCACACCGCCAAGATCGCCTACGTGGAGATCGGCGCCGCCGACGCGCGCCGGGTGGGCTTCGGGATCAGCGCCGAAACCGGCAAACACGCCGGCAAGGCGCGCTAGGAGCGGGTAAGCGGCACGTGTGACAGCCCGCCCCAGGCGAACTGCACGGTGCCGTCGACCGCGTCCGCCTTGGAGATCGGGCGGTCGGAATCCAGCCAGTACCTGGCGCAGTCGACGCTGATTCCGACCAGACCGACCGCGATCATCCGGGCCCGGTGCGGGTCCAGCCCCGAATCCTCGCTGATCAACGCGAACACCGCGTCGATGCAGGATTCGGTGGCGACGCGCACCTGGGCGGCCACTTCGGGTTCGGTGACGTAATCGTTCTCGAAGATCAGCCGGTAACCCTGGCTGTCGTGCTCGATGAAATCGAAGAAGGCCTGCACCGCGGAGTGCAACCGGCGCCGGTTGTCGGTGGTGGTGCTCAGCGCCTGCTGAACACCCGAGACCAGGTTCTCCACATGCCGCGCCAGCACGGCGAGGTACAGCTCGAGCTTACTCGAGAAGTGTTGATACAGAACGGGTTTGCTAACTCCGGCGCGGTCGGCGATCTCGTCCATGCCGGCCGCGTGGTAGCCGCGGTCGACGAACACGTCGCTGGCCACGATGAGCAATTGGCCGCGCCGCTCGTCGCGGGGCAACCGGTTGCCTCGCCGGTTGGAAACCGCGGCCCCGTCCGGCCGACCGCGGTCAGCCGATCTGACGGCGCGCCGCGCCGGCACTTTGGCGAGTTCGCTCATCGAGTCCTCATCTGATTATCGGCGGCCGGCCCTCTCGGAAAATGGGGGCCAACCGCTCGCAGCCCGTGGCAAAGACCTTACTACCCGACCGGTCGATGCGACCGTCATCGCCGTCGTCGCCGCTGGCAGAAGCGGTGTCGGACGGTGGATTCGGGCGCGCCACCGGCGGCGGCGGTGCCTGCCTGTGTAATCCTGGGGAAATGACGTCCCCGCGGCCCCCACGCGGCACCGGTCGCGTGCCGGTGCTACGCGACGAGTGGCGAGAGCCGCTGCGGGCGCTGCGCGACCCGATCGCGCGGGAAGCCGGACGACCCCGGGCCGACCGTGAACGGCCGCGACAATGGCGCAAGCAGACCTGGCTGGGCCGCTTCGTCTCCACCTACGGGTGGCGCGCGTACGCCCTGCCCGTCCTGGTGGTGCTCACCGCGGTGGTGATGTACCAGACGGTGACCGGCACCGGCGCCCCCATGCCGACGGCCAACAAACCCATCCAGAGCCCGCCGGCCATCGGCGCGGTGGGCACCACGATCATCGACGCCCCGCCGCGCGGGCTGGCCGCATTCGACGCCAACCTGCCGGCCGGGACCCTGCCGGACGGCGGCCCGTTCACTGAAGCGGGCGATAAGACTTGGCACGTCGTGCCGGGCACCACGCCACAGATCGGGCAGGGCACCGCCAAGGTGTTCAGGTACACCGTCGAAGTGGAGAACGGCATCGACCCGACGATGTTCGGCGGCGACGACGCCTTCGCCCAGATGGTCGACCAGACGCTGGCCAATCCGAAGGGCTGGACGCACAACCCGCAGTTCGCGTTCATCCGGATCGACGGAACCAGTGGGGCCAAACCCGACTTTCGGATCTCGCTGGTCTCGCCGGTGACGGTGCGCGAAGGGTGCGGCTACGAATTCCGGCTCGAAACCTCTTGCTACAACCCGGTATTCGGTGCCAACCGGGAGGCGCGGGTGTTCATCAACGAAGCGCGCTGGGTACGGGGAGCCGTGCCGTTCGAAGGTGACATCGGCTCCTACCGGCAGTACGTGATCAACCACGAGGTCGGCCACGCCATCGGATACCTGCACCACGAGCCCTGCGAGCAGCAGAACGCCCTGGCGCCGGTGATGATGCAGCAGACGTTCTCTACGTCGAACAACGACGCCGCGCAGTTCGACCCCGACGTCGTCAAGGCCGACGGCAAGACCTGCCGGTTCAATCCCTGGCCGTACCCGATCGCCTGACCGACCGCTTGCTACCGCTGCGGTTGGCATTGATCTCGTCGCGGTGCGCCATCGCCCACTCGGCGAGGGAGATCACCAGCGGTAGTAGCGTTCGCCCGAGCTCGGTCAATTCGTATTCCACTCGCGGCGGCACTTCGGCGTAGGCCGTGCGCTCGACCAGGCCGTCTTCGACCAGGTGTTTGAGCGTCACGGTGAGCATCCGCTGCGAAATGCCCGCCACGGCCTCCGCCAACCCGCCGAACCGCATCGGTCCGCCGCGCAGCGTGCCGATCACCAGCAGACTCCACTTGTCGCCGATGCGATCGAGCACCTCCCGGACCGCACCGCCCTCGGGTATCCGCGTCGTCTTTGTGATGTGCGTCATAGCGAAGTCTGCTTCCTGGATGCATACATCGGTGTGCCTTTTGTGGGTGCCCCATCGCTGACACACGATGTGGTTACACACAAATGGTAAGGATTGGGGACTGTCGTGAACATCGCACTGTGGACGGCGCAGGGCCTGCTCGCATTCGTCTATCTCGCCGCGGGCGGGCTCAAGATCATTCGACCGCGCGAGCAACTCGTGGCAACGGGCCGGCTCGACTGGATGAAGGACAACTCGGACGCGGCCGTGAAAGCCGTTGGCGCGGTCGAGATCCTCGGCGCGCTCGGTGTGATCCTGCCCGAGGCGACCGGCATCGCCCGCATCCTGACCCCGATCGCTGCGGTCGGCCTGGTCATCGTCCAGATCGGGGCACTGCGCGTCCACCTGACCCGTAACGAGCGGCAACCTTTGCCGATCAATGTGATTCTCCTGCTGCTCGCGGCCTTCGTCGCGATCGGCCGATTCGTGAGCTGAGCCAACCCGGCCCGCGCGTCGCCTGATTGCCGCCGGTCCGTCGGCCTGCTGAGATGGTGGGGAGAACCCGATCGAGGAGATGTTTCGCAAGTGTCGACGTCGCTGCCGCCGCTGGTGGCGCCCGCAGACCACCTCAGCGGCGACGAGGTGGCCCGCTACAGCCGGCACCTGATCATTCCGGACCTGGGGCTCGACGGGCAGAAGCGCCTCAAGAACGCCCGGGTGCTGGTGATCGGGGCCGGTGGCCTCGGCGCGCCGACGCTGCTCTACCTGGCGGCCGCGGGCGTGGGCACGATCGGCATCGTCGATTTCGACGTGGTCGACGAGTCGAACCTGCAGCGCCAGATCATCCACGGGGTGGCCGACGTCGGACGGTCCAAGGCGCAGTCGGCGCGCGACTCCATCGCAGCGATCAACCCGTTGGTGGACGTGCGGCTGCACGAGTTCCGGCTGGATTCCACCAACGCCGTGGCGTTGTTCGGCCGCTATGACCTGGTCGTGGACGGCACCGACAACTTCGCCACCCGGTATCTGGCCAACGACGCGGCGGTGCTGGCGAAAAAGCCCTACGTGTGGGGATCGATCTACCGCTTCGAGGGCCAGGTCTCGGTGTGCTGGGAGGACGCCCCTAACGGACGCGGGCTCAACTATCGCGACCTGTACCCCGAGCCTCCGCCGGCCGGCTCCGTGCCGTCCTGTGCCGAGGGCGGCGTGCTGGGCATCGTCTGCGCCTCCATCGCCTCGGTGATGAGCACCGAAGTGATCAAACTCATTACCGGGATCGGCGAGTCGTTGCTGGGCCGGTTGATGATCTACGACGCGTTGGAGATGACCTACCGCACCATCGCGATCCGCCGGGACCCGTCGGATTCGTCGCGGCCAAAGATCACCGGGCTCGTCGACTACGAGCAACTGTGCGGCGTGGCGCCCGAGCCCTCGGCACAGGACGCCGCGTCGACCATCACGCCGCGCGAGCTGCGTGACTGGCTGGATTCGGGCAAGAAGCTGGCGCTGATCGACGTGCGTGAGCCGGTGGAGTTCGACATCGTGCACATCGACGGAGCCCAGTTGATCCCGCAGTCCTCGATCAATTCCGGCGAGGGCCTGGCAAAGCTGCCGCAGGACCGCCTGCCGGTGTTGTACTGCAAAACGGGGGTGCGGTCGGCCCAGGCGCTGGCGGTGGTGCGCAAGGCCGGCTTCGCCGACGCGGTGCATTTGCAGGGCGGGATCGTGGCGTGGGCGCAGCAGATGCAACCCGACATGGTCATGTACTGACCCGGAACGCCTGTTGGACTCGTTTAGAGTACCGGTGTGACAGTCGAGCCACCGCCGGATCATGTGCTGTCGGCGTTTGGTTTGGCCGGAGTTAAACCCGTCAATCTGGGCGCCAGCTGGGAGGGCGGCTGGCGGTGCGGCGAAGTCGTCTTGTCGCTGGTGGCCGACAACGCCCGCGCGGCGTGGTCCGCCCGGGTTCGCGAGACGCTGTTCGTCGACGGCGTTCGCCTGGCCCGGCCGGTGCGGTCCACCGACGGGCGCTACGTCGTATCCGGGTGGCGGGCGGACACCTTCGTGGCCGGGACGCCCGAGCCCCGCCATGACGAAGTCGTCTCGGCCGCGGTGCGCCTGCACGAGGCGACGGGCAAACTGGATCGGCCCCGCTTTCTGACCCAGGGGCCCACGGCGCCGTGGGGTGACGTCGACATCTTCATCGCCGCCGACCGCGCGGCGTGGGAGGAACGGCCGCTGGCCTCGGTGCCCCCGGGTGCGCGCTCCGCCCCCGCGACGGCGGACGCCGAGCGGTCGGTGGAGCTGCTCCAGCAGCTGGGCACCCTGCGCAAGCCGACCAAGAGCCCCAACCAGCTGGTCCACGGAGACCTTTACGGCACAGTGCTTTTCGTCGGTACCGCGGCGCCGGGAATCACCGACATCACCCCGTACTGGCGGCCCGCGTCGTGGGCGGCCGGTGTGGTCGTCATCGACGCGCTGTCGTGGGGAGAGGCCGACGACGGGCTCATCGAGCGCTGGAACGCCCTGCCCGAATGGCCGCAGATGTTGTTGCGGGCGTTGATGTTTCGCCTCGCGGTCCACGCGCTGCATCCGCGTTCCACCGCCGAGGCGTTCCCCGGCCTGGCCCGCACCGCCGCGCTGGTCCGGCTGGTGCTCTAGCGCCCGTCGGCAAACTCGTAACGAACCTCGCGCAGCGCGATCTTGCCGTCGGTCGCCAGCACGCCTTCGGCGCGCAACAGCTCCAGCTGGCGGGTCGTCAGGTGTCGCGCCGGTCGACCGGACGCGGTGATCACCCGGTGCCAGGGCAGATCCGAGGAATCGGTCCGCATGATCCAGCCGACGATGCGCGGGCTGGAAAGCCCTGCGACAGTGGCGATGTCGCCATAGGTGGCGACCCGCCCGGCTGGGATCGCGGCGACCAGCTCACGCACCCGCTCGACCTGCTCGTCGGTCACCGGCGCCACGGTCAGTCGGCTTCCAACAGTTCGCGGGTCAACGCGGCGACCTCGTCGGGCTTGGCGTAGGGCACCATGTGGTTGCAGTCGAAATCCAGCAGCCGGAAATCCGCTCCCAACCGCTCCGCCAGGGCGTCGATCAGTTGGTCGGTGACATAGGGCGGCGTGGTGCGCTTGGCCCGCACCAAAATGGTCGGGGTCTTCGCGGGCGGCAGCACGGTCTCGCGGGCCAGCTCGCTCCAGTACGACATCATCGCCGGCAGGCTCACCCGCCAGCCGTAGCGGCCGCCCGGCAGCGCGATCAGATGCTCGTCGATCTCGGCGTCCAGCAGGGCGGGTTCGACATCCGACCACGAACCGTGCACCTTTTCCAGGCGCGCTTCCTCGGCGTCGGGGTAGTCGGGCGAGGACAGCATCGCCTCGGCGATCTCGCGCATCCACTCGCCGTCCAGCCCGACCGCCGGGTCGAGCAGCAGCAGCCCCGCCACCCGATCCGGGCGGACGGCGGCCAGCTGCATCGCCAGCCCGCCGCCGAACGAGTGGCCGACGATCACCACCGGTGTGCCGGGCTGTTCGTCGAGCAGCGCGGCCAACGCCGCGACGTTGGCGTCGATGGTCCACGGCGCTGCCCATGAGGACCTGCCGTGACCCACCAGATCCGGTGCGGCGATACCGATCCCGGGCAGCAAGCCGGCTAAATGCTCCCAGCGCTGGCCGTGGCCGGTCAGCCCGTGCAATGCGAGGATCCGCACCGGACCCGGCGGGCCGTAGCGGTGTACATGCAACTTCGCGGTCACCAGTCGATGGTGCCAGCCACCGCGGTCGCGGGTTGCGGGCGGCCCCTAACGGTCGTCATCCTCCCGATCGTCGTCGGTGGAGACGATGTAGGCCTGCTCGATCACGTCGGCCTCGTTGGCTTCCCGGTCCGCGGCGGCGGCCACGTAATCGATGTCCAGACCGGTCTCGTCGTCAAAATCGACAGGCCGCCGTTGTTCCACCGCGTCGCCTTCCGGCGCCTCGTCGATGGGAAAGCCGCGTTCGTCGTCGTTCATGGTCTTGCACCCCTCCTTTCGTTGTCCGGCTGCTGCGGCCTCCAGGGTAAGAGTCGGCGGCGGCGTGGCCGGGTACGCTGACCGCTCGGTCACCTCGACGACCCAACGGGAGCAGTCATGGGCAGAATCAGGCGCGGTTGGGCGCTTTCGCAGCAGAGCTGGCAGGTCCTGAAAAAAGACCGGTCGCTCGTCTTCTTCCCGATCCTGTCCACCCTGTTCGCCGTCCTCGCCACGATCGCCATCTGGGCGCCGACGCTGTTGCTGCGCGGCGTGTTCGGCGGCCATCACGTGGACAACCAGGACCCCGCCTACTACATCGCGGGCGTGGCAACGGCATACGTGTCGGCCTTCATTGCGATCTTCTTCAACGTCGCGCTCGCCGCCTGCGCGGTGCGCTCCATGCGCGGCGAGGACACCAGGGTCGGCGAGGGCATCGCCGCCGCGGCGCGCCGGATCGGTCCGATCCTGGGTTGGACGGTGGTGGCGACCACGGTCGGGCTGATCCTCAAGGCGCTCGAGGAGCGCCTACCGACCCTGGGCAAGCTCGCCGCGGACCTGGTCGGCGCGGCGTGGGCCGTCGCAACGTTTTTCGTCATCCCGGCGATCGCGCTCGAGGGCACCGGGCCGTTTCGGTCAGTGCGCCGCTCGGTGGACACCATCAAGTCGCGCTGGGGTGAGAGCGCCGCCGGGGCGGCCACCATCGGGGTGGTCACGTTTCTGGTGACCCTGGTGGTCGTGGTGGGCGGCGTGGTCGGCGGCATCGCGCTGATCGCGGCGCGTCTGGCGCCGCTGGGTCTGGTGGTGCTGGCCGCCACGTTCGCGGTCGCCGTGGTCATCTCGTTCTTCTCGACCGCGCTGAGCCAGATCTTCCGTGTCGCGGTCTACCAGTACGCGGTCACCGGGGAGACGGTGGGCGGGTTCGACCACCGGCTGCTGCAGTCCGCGTTCGTCGCGCGCTAGATCTGTCGGACCCTCGTGATGTCATGCCGTCATGGCCTACACGTGGGAGCCCGAAGCGCACACCGTCTTGGACCCGGGTGCGCGCGGTCAGCTGCGTATTCTCGGCGGGCCCGGCACCGGCAAGAGCAGTCTGCTGATCGACGCGGCGGTCGCCCAGATCGACGCCGGGGTCAACCCGGAATCGGTTCTGCTGCTTACCGGTTCCGGCCGGATCGGGATGGCCGAGCGCAGCGCGCTGACGACGGCGTTGCTGCGCGCGCGACCCGCCGGCCCCGGCCGGGCCGCGGTCAGCGAGCCGTTGGTGCGGACTGTGCACGGGTACGCGTACGCGGTCCTGCGACGCGCGGCCGAGCGGGCCGGTGAGGCGCCGCCGCGGCTGGTCACCAGCGCCGAACAGGACGCCATCATCCGGGAGTTGCTGGCCGGCGACCTCGAAGACGGGCCACGCGCGGCGACGGCCTGGCCGGCCCCGCTGCGCCCGGCGCTGAGTACCGCGGGATTCGCCGCCGAGCTGCGAAACCTGTTGGCGCGCTGCGCTGAACGCGGCGTGGACCCCCAGGAATTGGAGCGGTTGGGCCGTCGCTGCCGGCGGCCGGAATGGACCGCCGCCGGACAATTCGCCCGCCAGTACGAACAGGTGATGCTGCTGCGCGCGGCGGTGGGCACGGCCGCGCCGGAGGCGACCACGCCCGCGTTGGGCGCCGCGGAGCTGGTGGGCGCCGCGCTGGAGGCGTTCGCCGTCGACGCCGAGCTGTTGTCCGCCGAACGCGGCCGGATCCGCGTCTTGTTGGTCGACGACGCCCAACAGCTGGACCCGCAGGCGGCCCGGCTGGTTC
>NZ_LZKV01000159.1:0-42111 GCF_001672995.1 Mycobacterium sp. 1482292.6
CGAGCTCTACCGAGCCCTCCAAGCCGACCTCAACCCATCACTCGACACACTTGACGCTGCATAGGAGCATCCACGTCACCGACTACAGCAAGTGCCACACCACCGACGTCAACAACCTCACCTTCGCCTGCGGCCCCCACCACCGCCTACTACGCCCCGGCGGCTGGACCACCCGCAAAAACACCCACGGCGACACCCAATGGAAACCACCCCCACACCTCGACACCGGCCAACCCCGCACCAACACCTTCCACCACCCCGAAAAACTGCTGGGTGACGGAGACGACGATGAGGCGGCTAGCTCAAACGGTCCCATTTCCGGAAACTGAACGGCGATCTCCAGACGGCCGAGTGGCGAGCGGGACGTTCAGGCCGCCCATGGGCCCACACCGCCGACCTTCTCGATCGTGATGTGAGTCAGGTAGCCGGCGGGTGCGTCCGGCGGTGGGAACCCCGTGCCGGGGCCGAAGATGGTCGTGGCGATCTCGTCGAGCAGTTCGGGCGCACCGCCCTCCTCGACGCGGGCGGTGCCCCTGATCGACAGATACGGCGTCTGCGGCCCGCTGCGGTCGGTGGACGCGATGGTCACCGCCACGCGGGGATCACGCCGGATGTTGCGGATCTTCTGATGCTCCTGCAGATGAGCGGTGACCAACTCATCACCGCCGTCGGCTGTACTGCGCACCGTCATCCAGACCAGGCTGACTTGCGGGCTGCCGTCGCGATTGATCGTGACGAGCGTGGCCGGGTCGGACCCGATGAGTTGGCGCGCGCTGTCACTGAGTCTCGTTGTGTTCATTGCGTTCTCCTGATGCGTCGTGGCTCCGGGCAATTCGGTTGCCTATCCATACGACGAAGAGGCTGTACGCAATCCGACAGCCCGAAGCCCGGCGCGAGATCGCGCCGGCCGAGCGCTAAAGGATTTGCATCTGCTCGGGTTGCGGCTCGGCCGGCTCGAGCAGCTGCGGGCCGTTGTTGCGGACGTTGTTGACCAGCGTCGAGACCTCACGCATCCGGATGGCGCGCACGTCGGGCGTGCGGTCCAGCAGGTCCTGATCGATCTCGGCGTCCGGGTCGAGCCACCGGTCCCAGTCACGTTCGGGCACCACCAGCGGCATCCGATCGTGAATCTGCGCAAGCTCGCCGGGCGCGTCGGTGGTGATGATCGTGCAACTCAGCAGCGGCGAAGCATCCTTGGCCGGTTTCCACACCGACCACAGGCCCGCCATGAACAGCGGCTCCCCGTCCTCGCGGTACATGAAGAACGGCGTCTTGCGGGTCTTCTTGCCGGCCGCGTCGGCGGAGTTGACGCGCCACTCGTAGTAGCCATCCATCGGGATCAGGCAGCGCTTGGACTTCGCGCTGGTCCGGAAGGCGGGCGAGGTGGTGACCTTGTCCGCGCGCGCGTTGATCAGCATCGGCCCCTTGGTGTCGGGCGCGCCGTCGGAACCGGCCTTGGCCCACGGCGGCACCAAACCCCAGCGCATCAGCCGCACCCGGCGCGTCGGCTGGTCTTCGGGCTCGGAATGCCGGCTGACCACGGTCGCGATGGTCGAGGTCGGGGCCACGTTGTAGTTGGGGCCCGTCGATCCGGCGTCGGCGCCGGTGGCCTCGTCGATCGCCTTGATCTTCTGGGCCAGCAAAGCCGGATCGGTGGTGACCGCGAACCTTCCGCACATAACACCCATGGTGGCAGAAACCGGTGACAGGCGATGATGGAGCGGTGAGTACGTGGCAGGCCCCCGTGGCGGCGCAACCGGTGCGCGCGACCGTGACCGTTCCGGGATCGAAATCGCAGACCAACCGCGCCCTGGTGCTGGCGGCCCTGGCCGCCGCCCAGGGGCAAGGCACCCCGACCATCACCGGCGCGCTGCGCAGCCGCGATACCGACCTGATGATCGGGGCGCTGCACACCCTGGGTCTGGACATCGACGGCGACGAGGACGGTGACGGGACCGAACTGACCGTCGGCGGTCGCGTGTCGCCCGAACCGATGGCCCAGGTCGACTGCGGGCTGGCCGGCACGGTGTTGCGGTTCGTCCCGCCGCTGGCGGCGCTGGCCGAATCGATCGTCGAGTTCGACGGCGACGAGCAGGCCCGGGCGCGGCCCATCGTCCCGCTGCTGGACGCCCTGCGCGGGCTCGGCGTGCGGATCGACGGCTCCGGCCTCCCCTTCCGGGTGCTGGGCACCGGCTCGGTCATCGGCGGGACCGTGAACATCGACGCCTCGGCCTCGTCGCAGTTCGTGTCGGGCCTGCTGTTGTGCGCGGCATCGTTCGCCGAGGGGCTGACCGTGCAACACACCGGCGGGGCGCTGCCGTCGGCGCCGCACATCGCCATGACGGTGACAATGCTGCGCCAGGCCGGCGTCGACGTCGACGACTCCGTCCCCAACCGCTGGCAAGTGGCGCCGGGAAACGTCGCCGCCCGGCACTGGGAGGTGGAGCCGGACCTGACGAACGCCGTGCCCTTCCTGGCCGCGGCGGTGGTCACCGGTGGTGCGGTGCGCATCACCGGCTGGCCGTCGAGCAGTGTGCAGCCGGCCGACAACATCCTGAGCGTGCTGGCCAAGCTCAATGCCGTTGTGCAGCACACTGATTCGTTCCTGGAGGCGCGCGGATCCGGCGACTACGACGGTTTCGACGTCGACCTGCGCGCGGTCGGCGAGCTGACGCCGTCGGTGGCCGCCCTGGCGGCGCTGGCGACGCCGGGATCGGTGTCGCGGCTGTCCGGCATCGCGCATCTGCGCGGGCATGAGACCGATCGGCTGGCCGCGCTGCGCAAGGAGATCAACCGGCTGGGCGGCGACTGCACCGAGAGCCCCGACGGCCTGGTGATCACCGCGACCCCGTTGCAGTCGGGAACCTGGCGCGCCTATGCCGACCACCGGATGGCGATGGCCGGCGCCATCATCGGGCTGCGGGTGCCCGGGGTCGAGGTCGACGACATCGGCTCCACCGCCAAGACGCTGCCGGACTTCCCGCGGCTGTGGGCCCGGATGCTGGAGCCCGGGAAAGAGCCCGGCATGTGAGGCCCGGCGACTACGACGAGTCCGACGTCAAAATCCGCTCCGGCCGGGGCTCGCGACCGCGGACCAAGACCCGTCCCGAGCACGCGGACGCCGAGGCGGCCATGGTGGTCAGCGTCGACCGCGGCCGCTGGGGGTGCGTGCTGGGCGGCGACGTCGATCGCCGGGTCACCGCCATGCGGGCCCGTGAGCTGGGCCGCACCCCGATCGTGGTGGGCGACGACGTCGACGTGGTGGGCGATCTGTCCGGGCGCCCCGACACGCTGGCCCGGATCGTGCGTCGCGGAGAGCGCCGAACGGTGTTGCGGCGCACCGCCGATGACACCGATCCCACCGAGCGGGTGGTGGTCGCCAACGCCGATCAGCTGCTGATCGTCGTCGCGCTGGCCGACCCGCCGCCGCGCACCGGCCTGGTGGACCGAACGCTGATCGCCGCCTACGCCGGCGGGCTCAGGCCGATCCTGTGCCTGACCAAAACCGATCTCGCCCCGCCGGAGCCGTTCGCCCGGCAATTCGTCGACCTGGACCTCACGGTGGTCGAGGCCGGCCGCGACGATCCCCTGCTCGCGGTGGCGGACCTGCTCGCGGGGAAGATCACCGTGTTGCTCGGCCATTCCGGCGTCGGCAAGTCCACCCTGGTGAACCGCCTGGTGCCCGACGCGGACCGCGCCGTCGGCGACGTGACCGACATCGGCCGGGGGCGGCACACCTCGACGCAGTCGGTGGCGCTGCCGTTGACCGAGCCGCTGGGCACCACCGGCTGGGTGATCGACACGCCGGGCATCCGTTCCTTCGGGCTCGCCCACATCCAGCCCGACGACGTCATGATGGCGTTTTCCGACCTGGCCGAGGCCATCGCCGACTGCCCGCGCGGCTGCGGGCACATGGGTCCGCCGGCCGACCCCGAGTGCGCGCTGGACACCCTGACCGGGCCGGCCGTGCGCCGCGTCGCCGCGGCGCGGCGGCTGCTGGCCGCGCTCAACCAGACTTCTTAGCCAGCCGCATGCCGAGCTCGTCGGGCGGCACCAGATGGCCTTGGGCGCAACGGATTTCGACCGTCGCCTCGGCGCCGCAGCCCAAATGGGTCAGCCGCAGCCGGTTGTGCCCCGGCAGATGGCGCCTCCCCCACTCGAACATCGCCCACACCACCGGCATGAAGTCGATGCCGGCCTGGGTGAGCACGTACTCGTCGCGGCTGCGCTGCCCGGGTTCGCGATAGGGCTGGCGGCGCAGCAGGCCCAACTCGACCAGTTCGCTCAGCCGCGCCGAGGTGGCGGCCTTGGTGATGCCCACCCGGCGGGCGAAGTCGTCGAATCGGGTGGTGCCGTAGTACGCCTCGCGCATGATCAGCATCGCGGACTTGGTTCCGACGACCGCCATCGTCTTCTCGATCGCGCACTGTCCCACCGCCGACCACGAGTCGCGGTCGGCCAGCGGTCCTTGCAGCAGTGTCATCTAAATCACCTCCGCAGCTGGGTTGCTTTAAGCATACCGAGGTGTTTATCTGGGTACAGCGATCTATACCTAGATGATCTGGACTCGAGGAGGAGTCATGAACCGCGACGCCGTCATCGTCGGAGCCGTCCGCACCCCCATCGGCAAGGGCAAGGCCAGTGGCGCGCTGCACGACGTGCTGCCCGCCGATCTGCTGGCGCACAGCCTGCGCGAACTGCTCGCACGCACCGGCGTCGATCCGGCCCAGGTCGACGACGTCATCGCCGGCGCCGTCACCCAGGTGGGCGACCAGGCGGCCAACATCGCCCGTAATGCCCTGCTGGGCGCGGGGTTCCCGGAGTCGGTCCCCGGCGTGACGATCGACCGCCAGTGCGGCAGCAGCCAGCAGGCCATCAGCTTCGCCGCGCAGGGCGTGATCGCCGGCGCCTACGACATCGTCATCGCCGGTGGCGTGGAGTCGATGAGTCGCGTGCCGATGGGCTCCCAGGTGTCACCGGGCAGCAACCCGATGGGCGCGGACATGACGCGCCGCTACCCCGACGGCCTGGTGCCACAGGGCATCAGCGCGGAACTGATCGCCGCGAAGTGGGGCTTTTCGCGCGCCCAGCTCGACGAGTTCTCCGCCGGCAGCCACGAGAAGGCCGCCCGCGCCACCAAGGAAGGGCTGTTCGACAACGAGCTCATTCCGATCGCCGGGCTGGCCACCGACGAGATCATCCGACCCGGCACGACGGTCGAGACGTTGGCCGGATTGCAGCCGGCGTTCTACAGCGACGCGGCCAAAGCCCGCTTCCCGCAGATCAATTGGGAGATCACGCCCGGCAACTCCTCGCCGCTGTCGGACGGCAGCGCCGCGGTGCTGATCACCAGCGGCGAGGCCGCCAAGAAACTGGGGCTGCGCCCGCTGGCCCGGATCCACACCACCACCGTGGTGGGCTCCGACCCGCTCTACATGCTGACCGGCGTCATTCCGGCCACCGAGAAGGTGCTACAGCGGGCCGGCCTGACGCTGGCCGACATCGACCTGTTCGAGGTGAACGAGGCGTTTGCGCCCGTCGTGCTGGCCTGGGCGCAGGACACCGGGGCGGACCTGGCCAAGACCAACGTCAACGGCGGGGCGATCGCGATCGGTCACCCGTTGGGCGCCAGCGGCGCTCGGCTGATGACGACACTGGTCAACGCTCTCGAGCAGCGCGGCGGTCGGTACGGTCTGCAGACGATGTGCGAGGGCGGCGGCATGGCCAACGCCACCATCATCGAGCGACTGTGAGCCGGTCGATGTCGCAGGCCACCTCGAACCTCTTCGTCGTCGGCGGCACCGGAGCCCAGGGCATGCCCATCATCCGCGCGCTCGTCGCCGATAAGAGATACTCGGTTCGGTTTCTCACTCGCGACGCAGGCAGCCGGCGAGCCAGGGAACTGTTGGAGCTCGAAAACGTCTCCGCCGTGGAGGGATCGTTCGCTGACGAAGCGACGCTGCGAGAGGGATTCCGCGGTTGTGACGGAGCCTTCGTCAACATCGACGGGTTCAACACCGGCGAGAAGGCCGAGATTTACTGGGCGATCCGCAGTTACGAGATCGCCATCGAAGAAGGAATCAGATTCTTCGTGTACGGAAACCTCGACTACGGGCTGAAGAAGGCGGGATACGACTCTCGGTTCCGCACCGGTCACTACGACGGCAAGGGGCGCGTTGGCGAGTGGATTCTGTTCCAGAATCAGGTGAATCGCGATCGGATGGGCGCGGCGCTGTTCACCTCGGGCCCCTACTTCGAGATGGTGATCTCGCCGGGTACGCCGATGACGCCCACCGTCGAGGACGGCGTCCTGACGTGGCGTGTTCCACTCGGAGACGGGGCCGTGCCGCACGTGTCACTCGAGGACTGCGGTTACTACGTCCGTTGGCTTTTCGACCATCCCGAGCGCGCGAACGGCATGGATCTCGAGGTGGCTGTCGACGACATCGCCTACGCCGATCTCGCCGCGGCGTTCGAGAAGGTCACTGGGCATCCGGCGCGGTACGTCGACACCGACCTGGACACGTACTGGCGAAACGGTCCACTCGGCGTCATCGCCGACGCGCCCGCGGGGTACAACGCCGACCGGAAGGACAAGAGCACCATGAACGTCCGCGACAACTTCACCGGGTTCTGGAATCTCTGGAAGCACCGCGTGGTCAAACGGGATTATGCGCTCCTCGACGAGATCCACCCGAACCGGATCAGGAGTGCCGAGGAGTGGTTCCGGCGTCAAGATCACCTTGCGCGGCAGCGCAGTGGTGGCGGCCTTTGGGAGCGGATCCAACCGGAGAATCGAACTCCGATACTCAAAATCGGCGAGGACAAGCGGCAAGGGAGGCTGTAGCCGATGTCTACCTCCGACCCATACGAAATCCCCTTCGACGGCGTGCGCGTGCGGTATCACAGCGAGAAGAGCTACGAGGAACTCGTCGCCGCCCTACTGGCCGACATCGGCGAGCAACCCGTGCCGATCAACGACATCGCCACTTCCACCGGCGACTGGGATTCGTACCGGGAGCGCGT
Organism: Mycobacterium sp. 1482292.6; assembly: GCF_001672995.1. Taxonomy (NCBI): domain Bacteria; kingdom Bacillati; phylum Actinomycetota; class Actinomycetes; order Mycobacteriales; family Mycobacteriaceae; genus Mycobacterium; species Mycobacterium sp. 1482292.6. The sequence continues at coordinate 7,027 of NZ_LZKV01000159.1, forward strand.
CGAATCCCGCGTCGGGCCAAGCGGATTCATGTTGTTCGGTCTGGTCGACCACGGCGCCTGGATCACCAAGGCCGGCATCGACCGCAGGGCGTTGCGCGTCATTCTCGGCAATCCGCTGATCGCGATCACGATGCTGCGCCACGACGTGACGGCCGGGCTGTTCGCCCCGGTCGAGCTGCTGTTGCTCGAGGAGGGTTCGGGCAGCAGCCTGACCTACGTCAAGCCGTCGTCGCTGATCGTCGTCGAGCCGAACGCCGAATTGCTCAGCGCCGCAGAAGGACTCGATGCGAAGCTGGCGGCGCTGGCCGAGAAGGTCACCGCGTGACCGGCGTTACCCCGTGCCGGTCAGCTGTTTTCGGCGGATGAGAGCCGACGGTCGACCGGCGCACACGGTCACCGATAGCGTCAGGGCGACGGCGAGCAGGTAACACGCCCCCACGTAGACCGGGTTGCCGGTGGGTGTTCCGTCGGCCGACAACCACAAACCCCCGAGCACGATCAGAAATGCCGACCCGAAGACGGCGACGAAGGCGTTGCGCGCCCCGGGCGTGAACGCGGTGTTGCGCCACTGCCGCACCAGGATAGGGACGGCCACCACGGCGAACGCCCCGAGAATGATGTAGTACAGCGCCCGGCGCAGTGCGCTGTCGGGATGCTCGCCACCGGCCAGCAGGATCGGAACATTGGCGATGACGAGGCAAACCGGCACCAGCACCGCGATCCCAAAGGCGCGGCCGATCAATGTAATCCGGCTCAGATATCGCCCGCGCTCAATGGGACCGGTGATCAGGAGCTGGCTGAACAGTGCGACGCAGGCCGGCCCGACGGTGGCGAAGAGCAGGACGCTGCTCATCGGCACGGAGGCCAGCATCGGACGGTTGATCGCGTTGTCGGTGTTCCACGCCCACCAGCGCAGCTGCGGACCCAACTGATCGAAGATTTCGTAGAAGCAGTTGTGCACGAATCCCGCGCACACCGCGCCGACGACCGCGCCCCAGTCCCGGAAAACGCCGAGGCCGCGCACCACCTCGTAGGCCAGCGTCATCATGGCGGGGTACAGGGCGACGATGTAGAGCGGCAGCCGGTCGTACATGAACTGGACCGTGAAGACGTTGTGCGCGAACACCGCACCGAGGGAGCCGTCGACGCCGAAGACGGTGGGAAAATACAGCGGCGGCTCGACGATGAGCAGGTAGATCACCGTGGCGAACCAGATCACGATGTTGACGGGGTCCCTATCGCGGCGCAGTCGGCGGATCGCCCACCAGAGCGCCAGCCCGGCACCCGCGACGATCAGCAGCTCGAGCACCGGCAGCGTCCAATTCGCCAACCCGAACGGATTGCGCAGCGTCAACCACGGCGACGCGTGCTCGCAGCTGAATCCCAGCCGGTTGGCGATGCGTTCGATGTCGTCGCTGCATTGACCGCTCATGTGGTGGGTCCTCTAGTTCCTGCGCGGACAGAAGTGCTTACCGGAAGCTTGACGATACATGTCTGGCAAGCGGGCTCCGCAGCCCCGAAGACCGGCACTCGCTGACGCCCGTCATTGACGACCGTCAGTCACCTGGCGTACGGTGCCACCATGGTGTCACGACGCGCGCCATCTGCGAGCGGATCACCGGGTACGAGCGTCCGCGAAACGCGCCGGCTGGAAACTCGCGCGCGGTTGTTCGACGCGGCGCTGGCCGAGATTGCGCGGCGCGGGCTGGCCGCTGCCGACGTCAGCGCGATCGTCGCCGACGCGGGCGTGGCTCGGGGGACGTTCTATTTCCACTTCCCGACCAAGGAGCACGTGCTCATCGAGGCGGAGCGCGTCGAGGAGACCCGCATCATCAGCGAACTCGGCGACGCCAACGGGGACCTGGCGTCGGTGCTCTCCCATCTGGTGCATCACGTGCTCAGCGCCGAAAGTCGTCTGGGCGCAGCGGTTTTCCGGGACATGCTCGGATTGCATTTCTCCTCGACCCGTCCGGTAGAAGACGAGCTTGCCCAGCACCCGCTCGGACAATTTCTGGTCGGCGTCATCGGTCGAGCCCAGGACGCGGGCCAGGTGGTCGCCGAGGTGGACGCGGCCGAACTCGCGACGTTCTTCCTCACCGGACTCTTCGCGCTGCTGGCCACCGGGGCCCATGATGCCGCGTTGTTAAACCGTTACGTCACAACGATTGTCGAGGGAATGGAGAAGCGATGAATCAAACCGGCATCGAGGGCTATCGGAATTTCCTGGCCAGGCGCGACGGCGAGGCCGATCTGCTCAATAGGCGGCTGGCCAATCGCGAGCGGTTCTTCAGCGATCTGGAAGCCAATCCCGTCCGGTCGGCCCATCCCGCCGACCGTGACATCTTCCTGCGCAACCTGCGACGCCGGCGACCCGAAGCCGGCCTGGACGACAAGATGCTCTTCCTGCTGGCCACCGCAAAGCTGAATCAGGCGGAGCGATTCGGCGTGGGTCTGGGTGAAACCTACGGGCGCAACAGCGACGAGAGCGTGCCGCCCGAACGGGTCTACCTCGAGTTGGAAGAGCACTACCACACCCGACTGCTGGCGTACGCTCTCGATGCGTTCGACTTGACCTTCCAGGTTGTCCCACCACCCTTCGTCATCCGCCAGTTCGTCAAAGTGAACGTATTTTTGCCCGAACGGCTCGGCTTCATGTTCGTCGGAGCCGCGGAGATGGCGGGCTGCATCCTGTTCGATGAATTACGCCGGGCCGGCACAAGGCTTTTCGCCGACGAACCGCACGTCGCCGAACGAATCGAACTGCTTTACAGCGAAATTCTCACCGATGAGATCGGCCACGTCGGCTACTGCGCCTCGCGCTGCACCTCCGCCGAGCGGGCGGTGATGCGTCGAATCTATCCCATCATCGGGCGGCTCTTCGCCCGTCAAACCGCGGAAATCAGCCTGCTCATCGATCCGAAGGCGCTGCACGCACGCCTCGATCGCCCCTTCGATGTCGAGGAACTCACCGCCGGCCTGGGCAACGAGACCTACCTGGTCACCCACCCCTGACGTAGTCGAACGACGTCATGCGCCGATTTCCTCGGCTTCCGCCGCGAGAATGGATCGGGGCAGCACCTCCATGTAGTCGGAGAACGCGACCGTCCTTGCGCGGCGCTGATATTCGCGAACCAGGCCGGGCCAGTTGGTGGTGACCCGGCCGGAGGCGGTGCGGTACCAGGAGTCGCAGGTGGTCCACACGCCGTTGTCGAGACGGGACTGGATCTCGGTGTCGTAGGCCTGCTCGACGCTGCGCCACACTTCGAACGCGCGACCCGTGCCGGCGCGCGCGAGGTGCTCGGTGATCTGGCGGATGTAGCGGGCCTGCTGTTCCATCATCAGGATGATCGAACTGCTGCCGAGATTGGTGTTCGGGCCGTAGATCAGGAACATGTTGGGGAAGCCGGGCACGGCCATGCCGAGGTGGGCGCGCGCCCCCCGGGCCCACTGCGCATGCAGGTCGCGCCCGTCGCGGCCGGTGATCGTCATGGGCACAAGGAATTCGGTGGCCTTGAACCCGGTGCCGTAGATGATGACATCGGCCTCGTGCAGCGACCCGTCGGCGGTGCGCACCCCCGTCGCCGTCACCTCGGTGATCGCGCCGGTCTCCACCGAGACGTTGTCACGGGCCAGCGCCGGATACCACTCGCTGCTGAACAGCACCCGCTTGCAGCCGATCGGATAGTCGGGCGTGACCTTCGCGCGCAGCGCGCGATCCTTGATGTGCCGCTTGATGTTCAGCGACGCGACCACGCCTATCAGTCGGGCGAGTGGGGCGACCTTGGTCAGCGCGAGGCCGAAGAATTCCGAGATCTCCCAGATCAATTGGCGCATGGCGGCGGCGAAGCCGGGCACCCTCCGGAAGGCGGCGTGGTGCGCAGCGGTATAGGCGCGATCCGGTTTCGGGATGACGTACGGCGCGGAACGCTGAAAGACGGTGACGTGCCGCGCGGCCTCGCGGATGCGCGGAACGAACTGGATCGCCGACGCGCCGGTGCCCAGGACGGCGACGCGCTTGCCGGTCAGGTCGACGTCGTGGCGCCATTGCGCCGAGTGGAACGACGGGCCCTCGAACAGGTCGAGCCCCGGGATAGCCGGCAGCGCCGGCCGCGACAGCTGGCCCACCGCCGGCACCAGGACGTCGGCCTCGACGACCTCGCCGCCCGAGGTCGTCACCCGCCAGGTGGCGGTGCCGTCGTCGTACGCGGCGGAGGTGACCTCCACGCCGGTGCGCACCAGGTCGCGCAGGCCGAACCGGTCGGCGGTGTCACGGATGTAGCCGAGGATGTCGGGCTGCTCGGCGTAGCGCCGGCCCCAGTTCGTTTTGCGGGCGAAGGAGTAGGAGTACAGGTTGGACGGGACGTCGCATGCCGCGCCCGGGTAGGTGTTCTCCCGCCAAACGCCGCCGACGTCGTCGGCCTTCTCCAGCACGGTCACGTCGGCCAGGCCGTCCTTGGACAGTTCGTAGGCGGCGGCGAGTCCGCCGAAGCCGGCCCCGATGACCAGCACGCGAGGGCGATGGGTCGAAGTCATGCCTCAAACGGTATGGGCGCACCGCCCCGCCCCCACAGCCGATTGCGGTCGAGAAATCCATGATTGCGGCCACGACCGGCGGGCGCGCGGACGGTGGGCTGGCCAGACGGCGGGCGACTCAGACGGCCAGCGACCGCGTGCGGGGCGCCACCGAGCGCTGATAGCGCGCCGGTGTGGTGCCCGTCCACCGTTTGAACGCGGCGATGAAGCTGGTCGCCTCCGCATAGCCCAGCCGCAACGCGACATCCTCCACCGAGAGCGCGCCGGTCGCCAACAGCTCCTCGGCCAGGACCCGATGCACCTCCTCGGCAAGCTCCCGAAAGGTCGTGTTCTCCTCGGCCAGCCGCCGGCGCAGCGTCCGCTCGCTCATCGCCAACTGCCGGGCGACGGCCGCGATCGTGTGCGGTTCGCCGTCGATCGACGCCAGGCGCTCCCGCACCCGCAGGGCGACGCCGGTACGGGCCCGGCGGCGTTCCAGCAGGGCGCTGCACTGCTGCTCGCACATGGCCACGCTCGGCTCGCTGGCCCGGGGCAGGCGTGTGTCCAGCAGCGCAACCGGCAGGCGCGCGACGTTGGCCGGCGAGTCGTATTGCGGTGCCACGCCGAACACCTCGCGGGCCGCGTCGTCCCCCTCCGACGGCGCCGGGCCGCTGAATTCGATCGCGGTGAACGGGACCCGGCCGCCGAGCAACTCCGCCATGACGCGGGCGATCGCCGTGAGATCACGTCGCACCAGAAACTCCGCGACCGGTCCGGTCAGGTCGGGCAGGTCGAGCCGCAGCGCCGCGACCGGTCCCTCCACGGTGACGGTCGGCAGGCAGAACCCGTAGCTGAGCTCGTAGAAACGGGCCGCGAACCGGACGGCGTCGCCCAGCGTCGAACTGGTCAGGCACGCGAAGCCGAAGATGCCGAGCGATCCCACGTGATAGCTGCCGCCCACCTGCATGCCCAGGTTGGCCGCCCCGGCCGCCTCCCCCAGCAGGTCCACCAGATTCGCCGCGACCGCCAACTCCTGGCGCCCGACGATCATCCGATCGTGATCGTGCAGGTCGGCCTCCGACAATCCGGACCTGTTGAGCACGTCCTCGGCCGCAAGCCCTTTCCTGCAACCGAATTCGGTCATCAACGCGACGCTGGCCGTGCTCCGCGGGAAATCCCAGTGCGACACCTGGGAACCGACGAACACCTGCACGTCCTCCAGTATGGCGAACAGCCCTGGATCGGGAGTATCGTTCCCGCGTGCCAGCCACTCGGTGAGCACGGTCGGAGGTGACGTCGGTGGGTCGTGTCGCGGTGATCACCGGAGCTAGCCGGGGCATCGGGGCGGCAACCGCATTGGTCATGGCGGAGCAGGGATTCCGGGTGGTCGTCAACTACCGGTCCAGCGCCGACGAGGCAGACCGGGTGGTGGTGGCTGTGACCGATGCCGGTGGCGTGGCCGCCGCGATCCGGGCCGATGTCACGCAGCCCGACGACGTCGCCGCAATGGTCGACGAAACCAACGAGAGGTGGGGCGGCATCGATGTGCTCGTGCACAATGCACTGATCCCCTACGACGTCACCTCGTTCGCCGATCTGAGCTGGGAGCAGCTCGGCGGCAAACTGGACCGCGAGCTGCATGCCACCTTTCTGCTAACAAAAGCCGTTGCACCCCAGATGATTTCGCACGGTTATGGCAGGTTGATCTATCTCACTACGGTGCTGTCCCGCCGTCCCCGGCAAGGCATGATCACGTTGGGAACCGCCAAGGCGGCAATGGATCAGTTCGTGCGGTACGTCGCACTCGAGCTGGCTCCACACCAGATCACCGCCAACCTCGTTTCGCCCGCCACGGTCGCCGACCCGACGGCGAACTCGCTGTTGACGGCGGAAGAAGTAGGCCAGCTCGGGGCGGCAAGTCCCATGGGGCGGCTCGTCACGCCGGAAGAGGTGGCCAAGACAGTGGCGTTTTTGGCCGGCGAGGACGCCGGTTTCATCACCGGCCACTGCCTGGAGGTCAATGGCGGCCTCGCCATGGATTGACGGCGGATCCGTCGGGAAAGGGGTGCGGCGTGCACACGATCGACCTGGCATACGTCGGGCGTGGCATTCACGAGGAGCTGATCGCCCACGTCGCCGATCAAGAGGGCTATTACCAGGACGAAGGTGTGCACGTCGCCATCCGCGACGGGGTCGGCTGGCAAGCACAGCGGCTGCGCCACGTCGCGGTGATCGGCCTGGGTCGGGCCTTGCTGTCCCGACTCGCCGACGGGATCGGCTGGAAGGCGTTGAGCGTCAACACCGATCGACCACTGTTCTGGTTCCTCGGCAACGCCGAGGTGAAGACCATGAGCGATCTTCGCGGGCGCCGCCTGGCCGTGCACGCCGCCGATAACCCGCCGGGCGCTTTCGCCCGGATCGTGTTGCGCAAACACGGCTTGGACCCCGACCGCGACTTGCAGTGCGTGGTGCGGCATCCCGGTGACTACCAGATGGACCTGCGCCGGCTGCGCGACGGTTCGATCGATGCCGCCTACGTGGGCAGCACGCTGTCCCCCGAACAGGTCGCCGCCGAAGAGGGCTTTCACCTGCTGGCCTGGGTCGGCGATCACTTCCAGATCCCCACGGTGGGCGTCGCGGTCGACCCGGTCCACATTCCACCGGATAGCCCTGCGCTGGGGGCCCTCGTCCGGGCCAATCAGCGCGCGCTGCGACTGCTCGCCGAACACCCAAGCCGCGCAGTCGAATACGTCAACTGGTTCCTCGATCGGCTCACGCCGCAAGAAGCGCAACGACACTACGAGCGCTACGTCGGGCCCTACTTCACCCCCGACTACCGGGTGGACCTGCGCGTCGCGCAGCAGTCGATCGACGCGGTCGCACGCGAACTCGGCATTGCCCCGGTCGCGGCAGCCGACTTCTACCGGACCGGCTAGTCACAACGGTCGCGCCGAGCGTGCATTCCTGGCGGCAAATCAGCGAAATCTTCACCGTGAGAACACGTTCGGCGCGCCGCAGTTGCCGCGGTCGGACGCCCCGACCGGCGGCGGCTAGGCTGCCAGGTCGTCGGCGCGCCGGCCGGCGGCCGCCCGCTTCCCGCTCCGCCAGCCGCGCACGGCCGCGATCGCTGACTTGAGGCCGCGACGGCGCCCGGTGGCCGGATCGGTGCCCAGGAACCCGGGTTCGAGTTCGTCGAACATCCGCTCGCTGCGGGTCTCCGGGGCGTTGTCGGCGTCGTCACGCAGGTACTTGTTCGGCAGCGAGAGCTTGGCCAGCGTGCGCCACGTCTTGGCGTACTGCAACAGGAAAGAGCCTGTGGTGTAAGGCAAGTCGTACTTGTCGCACACCTGGCGCACCCGCACCGAGATCTCGTGCAACCGGTTGCTCGGCAGGTCGGGATACAGGTGGTGCTCGATCTGGTGGCACAGGTTGCCGCTCATGAAGCGCAGCGCGGGGCCGGCCTCGAAGTTGGCGCTGCCCAGCATCTGACGCAGATACCACTGCCCCTTGGTCTCACCGATCATGTCGGTCTTGGTGAATTTCTCTGCGCCGTCGGGGAAATGGCCGCAGAAGATCACCGCGTTGGCCCACACGTTGCGGATCACGTTGGCAACGGCGTTGGCCTTCAGCGTGGACATGTAGGTGGCTCCGGGCGACAGCGAGGTCAGCGCCGGGAACGCGACATAGTCCTTGAGCACCTGTCGACCGGCCTTGGCCAAGAACTCGTCGACCCGTTGGCGAGCCTCGTCGTTGTCCATCCGCCGCTTGGCGATCTTGCCGAGCTCCACATGCTGCAGGCCGACTCCCCATTCGAAGAGCAGCGCAAGCAGGGTGTTGTACACCAGGTTGAAGAGGTTGAAGCGCTTCCAGCGCTGGTCGCGGGTTACGCGTAGCAGGCCGTAGCCCACGTCGTCGTCCATCCCAAGGATGTTCGTGTACTTGTGGTGCACGAAGTTGTGGGTGTAGCGCCAGTGCTTGGACGACCCGCTCATGTCCCACTCCCACGTCGAGGAGTGAATCTCGGGGTCGTTCATCCAGTCCCACTGGCCGTGCATGACGTTGTGGCCGATCTCCATGTTCTCGACGATCTTGGCCACGCCCAGGGTCACCGTCCCCGCCCACCAGGCCGAGCGCCGCGAGCTGGCGGCCAGCAGCAGCCGGCCGGTCACCTCCAGCGCGCGCTGGGCCGCGATGGTGCGGCGAATGTAGCGGGCGTCCCGCTCGCCGCGCGAGTCTTCCACGTCCTGGCGGATGGCATCGAGCTCAACGGCCAGGTTTTCGATGTCGGCGTCCGTCAAATGGGCGAATACGTCGACGTCTGTGATCGCCATCGTCGTCAGCTCCCTGCGGTGGTTTGTTCGGTCGTAATCGTGTTCCAGACCTACGCTATCGTAACCTACGAAGCCGTAGGTTACCAGTGAGTAGCCTTTATATGTCGAGCACGCAATCGCCGGAAGCGGCGGACACGCAGGTCTGCACCCTGGTCCCCGGGTCGTGCTCCTGGCCGGTCCGCAGATCGCGGACGTGACCCTCCACCAGGCCGACGACGCACGATTGGCAGATCCCCATGCGGCATCCAAAGGGCATCTGCACGCCGGCGCTCTCCCCCGCATCCATCAACGACGTCGCGGCGTCGGCACCGACGGTGCGCCCGCTGCGGGCGAAGGTGACGGTGCCGCCGGCGCCGCTGGGTGCGGCCTTGGACACCGCGAACCGCTCGAGGTGCAGCTGCTCGCCGATGCCCGCGGCCGACCATGTCCGCTCGGCCTCGGTGAGCATGCCTTCCGGACCGCAGGCCCAGGTCTGGCGTTCGCGCCAGTCCGGCACCTCGCGGTCCAGCACGGAGAGGTCGAGCCTGCCCTGGCTGCGGGTCTCGCGCAGCCGCATCCGATAGCCGGGGTGCTCGTCGGCCAGGGCGGCCAATTCGGCGCGAAACATCACGTCGGATTCGGTGGGCGCCGAGTGCAGGTGGACGATGTCCCCAATCTGGTTGCGGCGCACCAGTGTTCGCAGCATGGACATCACCGGCGTGATCCCGGAGCCCGCGGTGAGGAACAGGATCGATGGCGGCGCGGGGTCGGGCAGCACGAAGTTGCCCTGCGGCGCGGCCAGCCGCACGATGGTGCCCGGCTCGACACCGGCCACCAGGTGCGACGACAGGAATCCCTCGGGCATCGCCTTGACCGTGATCGTCACCGTGCGGGCCGGATCGGCCGCCGAGCGCGGGGTCTTGCCGGCCGGGGCCGAGGTGAGCGAATACGACCGCCAGCGCCAGCGCCCGTCCATCAGCAGTCCGATGCCGATGTACTGGCCCGGCTGGTAGTCGAAGTTGAAGCCCCAGCCCGGCTTGATCACCAGGGTCGCGGAGTCCTCCGTCTCGCGGCGCACCTGCAGGATGCGGCCCCGCAGTTCGCGCGCCGACCACAGCGGATTGGCCAGATGCAGGTAATCGTCGGGCAACAGCGGCGTGGTGATACGCGCGGCGAGCTTGCGCAGCGCATGCCAGCCGGGATGCCGGTCCGCGCCGGCGACAACAGGTCGCTTGGTGTCGACGACGTTGCCCGTGATCGATGGGTTACGTCTGCCCAGGGGAAGCTCCTGCTCACTACGCGGCATCTGACTGACGCTCACATTGTGATCGATTCTGTGTGCTTCACGAAACCTACGGTACCGTAACCTACGGTGTCGTAGCTAGCGCTGCGGCGAGGACTGCCTCACATTCGGCGTCACATCAGCTCCAGCAGAAATGGCAGTTCCTGGTTGGCGTACCAGGCCAGATCGTGGTCCTGGGCGTCGCCGACGATCAGGTCGGCATCCTCGTCGCCCAGGTCGGCGGCGTCGACGGCCTCGATCGCCCGCACCACCGCCGATTCGGCGGCGGCGTTGTCGACGTAGGCGGCGATCACGTGATCGATCGCAACCGGGCCGGCCAGCCTGACCACGGCGTCGTCGAGGTCGGGACGGTACGTGACGCCCTCGACGTCGGCGGCCAGCACGGCTCGGCGCGGCGGCGGCGACTCCGACGGCGCTTCGGCCCCCTGGGCCGCCAGCAGGCGCAGGGAGGCCAGCGCCGCCTCGCGCAGTGCGACGTCGGCGAGCTCGTCGTCGTCGCCCTCGGCGTAGGCCTCCCGCAGGGTCGGCGTCAGCGCGAACGCCGTGCCATTGACCGGCCACAACGAGCCGTCGGCGACCAGCTGCTGCAGCATCGGCACCGTGGCCGGGATATAGACGACGGTCATGGGGGCTAGATCAGCGTGGCCGCGTAGTCGGCGACGTACGTCGACAGCTCACGCGGCGGGCGCTGGTAGTTGCCGCTGACGACGGGACGCCGGGGCAGCTTGACCTTGGGCGTCTCGACCTCGCGGTAGGGAATCGTGGACAACAGATGGGCCATCATGTTCAGTCGCGCGTGTTTCTTGATATCGGATTCCACCACGTACCACGGACTCTCCGGGGTGTCGGTGTGCACCATCATCTCGTCCTTGGCGCGTGAATAATCCTCCCACCGGTATACCGATTCCAAATCGATCGGGGACAGCTTCCAGCGCCGGACGGGGTCGTTCAGTCGCGCTTTGAACCGGCGCAGCTGCTCGGCCTCCGACACCGAGAACCAGTACTTGCGCAGCAATATCCCGTCGTCGATGAGCATCTGCTCGAAGATCGGCGTCTGCCGCATGAACAACGCGTACTCCTGCGGCGTGCAGAAACCCATGACCTTCTCGATGCCCGCCCGGTTGTACCAGGACCGGTCGAACAGCACGATCTCGCCCTTGGTGGGCAGGTGGGCGATGTAGCGCTGGTAATACCACTGGCCGCGTTCGCGATCCGAGGGCACCGGCAGCGCGGCGATGCGGGCGATCCGTGGGCTGAGGTACTCGGTAATCCGTTTGATGGCACCGCCCTTGCCCGCGGCGTCGCGGCCCTCGAAGAGCACCACCACCCGCGCCCCGGAATAGCGCACCCATTCCTGCAGCTTCACCAATTCCGTTTGCAGCCGGAATAATTCGGCTTCGTAGACCTCGTCGGTGATCTTGCGCACGGGCGGGGAAGCCGACTTCTTCTTGTTCGGCTTCGACGGCGCTCCGTCGCTTTTCGCGGTGCTCACAGCAACGAATGATAGCCCCACGCAGGGGTTTTCACCGCAGACTAGGACCGGGAAGCCTCCAGCAGTTCTTCGAGCGCTTGGTGCAGCAGGCCGGGCAGCAGCTCGACATCGCTCATGGCCTCGCGGTCGGCGTTGATTCCGTAGTACAGCTCGCCGTTGTAGGACGTCACCCCGATGGCCAGCGCCTGGTTGTGCAACAGCGGGGGCACCGCGTACGTCTCGAGCAATTTGGTGCCGGCGATGTACATCTGCGACTGGGCGCCGGGCGCGTTGGTGATCAGCAGGTTGAACGTTCGCCTGGAGAAGCTCGGGAAACCGGTCGCCACCCGAATGCCCATGGCGTGCAACGTCGGTGGGGCAAAACCCGACAGCGTGACGATGGTCCGGGCGTCCACCAGATGCGCGGCCGTCGGGTTCGACTCGGTGGCGTGGGCGATCTGCGACAGTCGCACCACGGCGTTGGGCTCGCCCACCGGAAGGTCGACGAGGAAGGGCATCACCTGGCTGATCGCCTGACCGGGGCCGCTGGCGTCGAGGTCGCCGTCGTCATACACCGGCAGCGGCGCCATCGCCCGCACGGTCGCGGTCGGCGACACCGCCACCCCGCGCGACATCAGCCAGTTACCCAGGGCGCCGGCGATCACGGCGAGCACCACGTCGTTGACGTCGCAGTCGTAACGCGCGCGCACGGCGCGGTAGTCCTCGAGGCTGCCGCGGGCGACGGTGAAGCGCCGATGCCGTGACACGGTGGCGTTGAGCGGGCTGCTGGGCGCGGCGCGTCGGGCCGCGGTGCGTACGAAGTCGACGGCCCGGCGACCGGCGTCGAGCAGCTCGGTGTGGCTGGTCACCAGGCCACCGATCATCGAGCCGACGGCCTGCAGCTGGGCGCCCGGGCCGGTGACCCACTCGCTGACCGCGCCCAACATCAGCCGGGTGTCGCCGGGATCGCGCTCCGGTACCCAGATGTCCTCGGGAAACGGTGGCGGGCGTTTCGTCCGGTCGGCGATCACGTGGTTGATCTCCAGCGCGGACATGCCGTTGATCAGCGCCTGATGCGACTTGGTGTACAGGGCCACCCGGTTCTTGGACAGGCCCTCGACCAGGTACATCTCCCAGAGCGGGCGCGACTTGTCCAGCGGCCGCGCGGCCAGGCGCGCGATCAGCTCGTGCAGCTGCTCGTCGCTGCCCGGCGAGGGCAACGCCGAACGCCGGACGTGATAGGTGATGTCGAAGTCGTTGTCGTCGAGCCACACCGGCCGGGCCGTGCCGACCCGCACTTCCCGCACCTTCTGCCGGTAGCGCGGTATCTGCGGCAGCCGCTGCTCGACGGTGGCGAGCAGCGTTTCGTAGCTCAAGCCCGAACGGGGGCGGCGCAGGATCGCCAGCGATCCGACGTACATGGGGGTGGCGGTGTTCTCCAGCCGAAAAAACGATGCGTCCGGCGGGGACAAGCGACTCACCATGCGGCGCTGTCCTCCTGGTCAGTTCGTCGCCCGTGTGCGGGGGCCCCGGGCCCTGGGGGCCCCGTCCCGCCCACGGTAACCGGGCGCCGCCGCGCTAACTCCGCGTGGGTACGCGTGCGGACGAGTTGTGCCATGATGACCACTGACTAACCACTGTCTGCCCCTCTCCAGCAGGCTTGCGGTCCGGCCGAAGACTTGGAGAGTGCGCGTTGAACACCAATCCGGTTGCTAATCCAGCTGACGCTTTCACCGTCATACCAGTCGTCGATTACGAACCGCCGACGCAGGACGTGTCGCACCCCGCCCCGCAGTGCCGTCAACCCTCGCGGCCCCCGTTGCGCCGCCGCAGCAGCCACGCAGCGCCGCGGCCCTATACCGGCCCGCCCAGCAGGGCGGCCGCACCGGATCGCGACCCGGTCATGTCCGCGCGGCTGCGTCAGGCGGCCGTCTTCGCCGACGCCGCGCTGCGCCGGGTGCTGGAAGTCATCGACCGGCGCCGTCCGGCCGTCCAGCTGAATCCGCTGCTGGCCCCGAGCCTGGTGGATTCCGTGGCCGCGGTCGCCCGCTCGGCGGCGGGCCAGGCGGGCGCTCGGCGCGGTGCGGCGGTGCTGCGCCGCACGCGGCTGCAGGCGGCCGGTCACCGGGACCCGGACTCGGCGGCCGAAGTCTTCGGTTCCTATAGCCGCGGCAACCGAATCCATGCCATCGCCTGCCGCGTCGAACAGGTCAGCGCGGCGGGAAGCACCCGGTGGATGGTGGTGGCCCTGCACATCGGCTGACTGGAGGGGCTGACTGGAGGGCCTGACTGGAGGGGCTGACCGGATGGGTTGACCCGGCCGGGGTCAGGCCGGTGCGGCGCCGGCCGGCCGCGGGCCGCCGACGTAGCGGGTGAGCACCGGCCCCACGATCGCCATGATGAACACGTAGGACGTCGCCAGCGCGGCGACCGCGGGCAACGACTTGCCGGCCAAACCGATGATGATCAGCGAGAATTCGCCCCGGGCGATCAGCGCGGTGCCCGCGCGCAGCTGCCCGCGCCGCGCTACGCCGTCGTGCCGGGCCGCGAACACCCCGGTGGCCACCTTGGTCGCCGCGGTCACCACGGCCAGGATCAGCGCCGCCGGAAGCATCGGAACCAACTCGTGCGGGTCCACCGAGAACCCGATGGCCAGGAAGAAGATGGCGGCGAACAGATCCCGCAGCGGGCCCAGCACCTGGCGGGCCCGCTCGGCCGTCTCACCGGTCAGGGTCAGGCCCACCAAAAACGCGCCGACGGCGGCCGAGGCGTGCAGGGACTCGGCCATGGCCGCCACGATCAGGGTGATGCCCAGCACCCGCAGCATGAGCTGTTCGGAGTCCGGGTGCTCCACCAGCCGGTCGACGTGGTGGCCCCACCGGTAGGACGCGGCGAACGCGGCCACCAGGGCGCCCACCGCCACGACCATGCCGCCGACGGCGTGCAGCCACCCGCCGCCGGATGCCAGGACCGCGAACAGCGGAAGGTAGGCGGCCATCGCGAAATCCTCGAGCACCAGCACCGACAGCACGGCCGGCGTCTCCCGGTTGCCGAGCCGGTGCAGGTCCTCGAGCAGCCGCGCGATGACGCCCGACGAGGAGATGTAGGTGACGCCGGCCAGGCACAGGATCGCCACGCCGTCGAGCCCCAGCAGCCAGCCGGCGATCGCGCCGGGCGCGGCGTTGAGAACGATGTCGACGGCCGCCGACGGCAGATGGTGGCGCATGCTGGCAGAGAATTCGGCCGCCGAGAACTCGCAGCCCAGGGTCAGCAGCAGCAACACGACGCCGATGGGCGCGCTGGTCGTGATGAACTGCCCGCCGGCCGCCACCGGCAGGATGCCGCCGTTGCCCAGGGCCAGGCCGGCCAGCAGGTACACCGGGATGGGCGACAACGCGAATCGGCGTGCGGCGGCGCCCAATACGGCCAGGGTGGCCAGGAGGGCGCCGAGTTGGAGCAGCAGCGTCCCCGAAATCTGCACCGGCTCAGCCTTTGTCGATAATCTTCTCGACGCCCGCGATTCCGTCTTCGGTGCCGATGACTATCAGAACGTCTTGGACGTGCAGCATTTCGGAGGGCCCGGGTGAGGCGAGCACCTCCTCGTTGCGCACGATCGCCACGATGGATGCCCCGGTGCGGGTGCGCGCCCGGGTGTCGCCCAGCGGGTGATCGACGAACGGGCTGTCGGCCAGGATGTGCACCTGGCCCGTCTCGAGCCCGGGGATCTCGCGGGCCAGCTCGGTGAACCGTTCGGCGATCCGCGGCGCCCCCAGGATCTGGGCCACGGCTTCGGCCTCCTGGTCGCTGAGGTGCAGCAGCGGCCTGGCTTCGTCCGGGTCGTCACGGGCATAGACGACAACGTCGAAATCGCCGCTGCGCCGCGCGATGATGCCGATGCGGTCGCCCTTCTGGTCGGTGAACTCGTAGCGCAGACCGACCCCGGGGAGCAGCACCTCCTTGACGTCCATACCGTCAATCCTGACAGGTCGCGCGCCGCCGGTGTCGCCGGGCGCGGATCTTTTTGCCGCCCGAAAGTTAGTGCAGCTCGGCCGGTTGGGTGGGGCCACCGCGCGACCGGCGCCCCAGCGGCAGCAGCATCGGCACCTGTCGGCGGTAGTCGCGGTAGTCATCGCCCAGCGCGGCCACCAGGTCGCGCTCTTCGAATTGCGTGGCGATCAGGATGTAGCCCGTCATCACGATGGAGAAGAGCAGATGTCCGGCGGTCATGGTGGGTACCGCCCAGAACGCGAGGACGAAGCCGAGCATCAGCGGGTGGCGCACCAGGCGGTAGAAGAACCTGACGCGGAATTCGAGGTTGGTGTAAGGCCTTGCGCGCCAAGCCAAATAGACCTGCCGGAGCCCGAACAGGTCGAAATGGTTGATCATGAACGTCGACGCCAGCGCGATGGCCCAGCCGAGCCAGAACAGCGTCCACAGCGCCAGGCGCCCGGCCGGCAGCTCCACCTTCCAGAGGACGGCCGGCATCGTCCGCCATTGCCAATAGAGCAGCACCAGCACGACGTTGGACAGCATCACGTAGGTGCTGCGCTCTATCGACGGCGGCACCAGCCGCGTCCACCTCGCCTTGAACCCCGGCCGCGCCATGACGCTGTGCTGGAGGCCGAACACGCCGAGCAGGATCATGTTGACCAACACCGCCTGGCCGACGGGCGCCGAGAGCCCGTGATCGACCGTTCGCGGCACCCAGAAGTTGCCCAGGAACGCGACGAGATAGAGGAATACGGCGAGAAAGAGCAGATAAGCGGCGGCGCCGTAGCCGACCGTCAGGTAACGCCTCATTAGCTGATTGTGCGCCTAGTCGACGCCCACACATATAGGGCATTTGCCTCAATTTCAGCCATAGTGCCCTCCATTTGGGGCAAACGCCTCATGTGGCGGCGCACGCGGTGGACCGACGATTACCGGTGACAGGCCAACCTCGAGAAAGTACGGAGACCAGATCATGAGCGAATCGACATGCCCAGCGATCGCGCTGCTGGGTGATCAACCGGAGCGGGTGCCGGATGGCGCACGGATCGACGCCGTGGACGTCAGCCGGCGCGTCAGTGGCCGCCAACTGCTGCACAACATGTCGCTGTCGGTGGAGCCGGGCGAACTGGTCGCCATCGCCGGCGGCAGCGGAGCGGGCAAAACCACTTTGTTGGAGGTCCTCGCCGGGCTGCAACCTCCGTCGACCGGAGAACTTCGCCACGGCGGCGTCGCGCGTCGCGCCGGCGTGGGGGCCGTCGCGAAAGTCGGCTACGTGCCCCAAGACGACATCATCCATCTCGAAATGCCGCTGCGCCGCACCCTGCGTTACGCGGCGCTACTGCGGCTTCCCGGCGGCACCACCGCACGGGAAGCGGAACGGATCGTCGAGGAGACGCTGCACAGCCTCGACCTGGCCGATCGAGCCGACGTGCCGGTACGTCAGCTGTCCGGCGGTCAGCGCAAGCGGGCCAGCATCGCGGTGGAGTTGCTGACCCGGCCACGCCTGTTCTTCCTCGACGAACCCACCTCCGGGCTCGATCCCTCGACCGCCGCTGAGGTGATGCGGCTGCTGCGCCGGCTCAGCCAGCGCGGTGTCACCGTCGTCCTCACCACCCACGAACCGGCCGCCATCGACCAGTGCGACCGGGTGGTCTTCCTGGCCCGCGACGGCCATCTGGCCTTCACCGGCAGCCCGGACGCGGCCCGCCGCTATTTCGGCGTGCAAAACCTCACCGAGGTGTACGAGCGCCTGGCGGCCGAGCGCGCGCCGCGGACCTGGGCGGAGCGATTCGCGCAGAGCCGCAAGGCAATAGACGCCCGGCCCGGCTTCACTCTTCCGGCAGTCGCCGCCGCGGCGCCTAATGCCAACGGCACGGGCATGATCCGACAATGGTGGCTGCTGACCCGGCGCAACGTCGATGTTCTCGTCCGTAATCGGCTCACCCTGGCGATCCTGCTCGGCTCGCCGGTGCTGGTGACCGCAATGATGGCGACCTTGTTCAAACGGGGCGCCTTCGATCCGGGTGACGCCGCCGGCGTCGGCCCGGCCCAGATCGTGTTCTGGATTGCGTTCGACGGCTTCTTCTTCGGGCTGACCTACGGTCTACTTCAGCTCGTCGGCGAGATGGCCGTCTTCCGGCGCGAGCGCCTGGCCGGCCTCAGCGTGAGCGCCTATGTGGGGTCGAAGGTGGCGGCGCTGCTTCCGCTTCTGGCCGGAGTGAGCGCGGTGTTGCTGATAGTGCTGCGCGCGCTTGGTCGGCTCCCCGCGCTCGGGTGGCACGTGTACGCCTTGCTGTTCACCACGATTGTGATCGAAGCGATTTCGGCACTGGCGCTTGGCCTTTTCGCCTCGGCCGCGGTCTCCAACGCCGCGCAGGCGGCCCTTGCCCTGCCGATGCTGTGCTTCCCGCAGGTGCTGTTCGGTGGCGCCATCGTCCCCGTCGACCAGATGGCCACGCCCGGGCGCCTGATGAGCCTCGTGCTGTCCAACCGGCACGCCTTCGATGCGTTGGGCCGCGACCTGCAACTCGACCGTTACACCGCCACGTTGCCCGCCATGTCCGCCTACCGGCAGACCTTTGCGGGCGGCAACGCGGTCAGCCTCATCGCGCTCGCCTCATTCGCCGTCGTCCTCACGCTGGCCACCGCGTGGTTGCTGGACCGGCGATCCCGGCCCGGTGCAGCCACGCGATGACGGCCACGCCGGGCCCGCGGTCCCGGTGCGGGACCGCGGGCTCGGCTGTCTGTAAGTCCAAGGGGCACAACAAGGTTGAATTCGGCACCGGCTCAGGCTTGATGGACGAAGGCGTCGATCGGCTCGTCGTGTCCCCGCAGGTTCAGCGTGCGCCGCGCCAGGTGGGCCGTCATTTCGTCGGCGACCCCACCGGCGATCAACAACTCGCCACCGGCGGCGAGTTGTTGCATCCGGGCCGCGGCGTTGACCGGACGACCGAGTGCGGTGAAATCGACGACGGCCTCGCCGACGTTGCCCACGTACGCGACACCCGCGTGCACGGCGACGCCGACGTCCAGCCAGGGTCCACCCGCAGTGCGGTACCCGACCGCTTCGAGCAGGTCGACGCCCGCCTCGACGGCCCGTTGACGATAGGTGGGGCCGCTGATGCCTTGCACGAAAAACGCCATCACCTCATCACCGATGAGTTTGTCAATCACCGCGTCATGGCGCAGCAGGGTTTGCGTTGCGGCACAATAGAACCGGTTGAGCATCGCAGCGAAGTCCGCGGCGGCCCTACAGTGTCCCAGCGCCGTGGAGCCGCGAACATCAGCGAACAGCACCGCGATGTCGACCTCGGCTCCGCCTTGCGGCAGTGCATCGCAGCAGCGCATGCACAGGTTGGGATTCTTGCGCGACGGGCGGAAGCCGGCTACGGCGAAGAGCCGACCGACGGGTCCACCGAACGGGTTGTTGCACAGCTTGCATCGCGGCGCCGAGGGCAGGTAGCGAAACGCGTGCCTTGCCCTGACCAGGGACGCGTGGCCGTCGGTGAGCACCCGGTTCCACAGCGCCGACGAGGGCGCCGGTTGCGGTTCCAACGGGACGGCCGTGGCGGCTGGGCCGGTGGCATTGCTGATCATGCGGAAATATTCGCCCAGATTCGCTCACCGGCACATGGGGCATTCACCCCAAACATCGCAGCGGCTCAGTTTGGTGCCCCGCCGGCCAAGCCGTGCCGGGTCGCGTACAGGCTGGCCCCGATCCGGTTCGAGACCCCGATCTTGGCGTAGATGTGTTCGACGTGATTACGAACCGTCTTCTCGGAAATCCACAGCGCCGAGGCGATCTCCTTGTTGGAGTGTCCCTGTGCGACATGGAGCAACACCTCGGCCTCGCGCCGGGTCAGCCCCGCCGGCCTGGCGGCTCTGCGCGACGGCCGATGGCCCGCGGCCTGCAACACGGCTTCGACCGCGTCGCCGTCCAGGTGGCCGCGGACCGCTTCGTCTCGCAGTTTCCCGGCCGCGGCGGCTTCGTCGCGCGCATCGCGATACGGACGCGGTTCCATTGAGGAGCAATAGCTTTCGGCGGCAGCGAGCAGCCGGTCGCGAACCGACAGGTCATCACCGCGCAGACCGTTCGGGTAGCCCGAGCCGTCCAGTCGCTCGTGATGGTTCACCGCGACCTCCCGGACCGCCTTCAGTCCGCCGACCCGGGCCAAAATCCTGCCGGTCAGATAGGGATGCAAATGCACCCGCTCGCGTTCGACGTGGGTCAACGCGCCCGGCTTTTCCCACACCCGGTTCGACACCCCGATGCGACCGAGATCGTGAACGTAGCCGGCCCGACGCAAGATATCGATTTCGTCTTGCGGCAGCCCGGCGCATTTCCCTGCACTCTCGGCCAGCTGCGCGACGGCGCGTGAATGACCAAGAGTGAACGGGCATTTCAGATCCGCGAAGTCACCCATCGCGCACAGCAGCCGGTCCAGCGCGGGACCGCTCAGCGCTTCGCCCGGATCCGGAGCCAAGCCGGCAGCGGTCGACCAGACATCTTCGTGCTCGAGCAGCAGGTCGTCGGCGGCCGCAGTGAACACCGCGACGATATCCGGGTCAAACTGCTTGCCGCTACGGCGGCGAATCTCGGCGATCGCGGCGCTGGCGCCGTAAGCGCGATGGTGCACTTCGGCGATGTCGCAAATCTGCGCCACCCGCATGGCCATCGGTATCTGGTTTCCCGCGGCCCCGGCGGGAAGACCGCTGCCGTCCCATCGCTCGTATGCATAAGGCAGGGCTTGACACACATCGGCGCCCAAGCCGATCTCCTCGGCGAGTAATGCCGCCGAGAGGCAATGGGAGTGCACCAACCCGCCGAGATTCCCGCGTGCGTCCCAGAAAACTTTGGCCGCCAACCGGGCTCGTTTCGGCAACGTCGACCCACGGCCCAGATTGCTCATCAGGAAGCGGCGGTATGGCGCGCCGGACCAGTCGATGTAGTGGCTGTCATGTCGCACCGCGATGTCGTCGCCGAACCACTGCACATATTCGTGCGAGTCGGCGTGACAGCCGATCCACATCACCAGGGCCGTGTAAAAAACCGTCCCGCGCTCGCGCTCGTCGAGTCCGAGCCGCATCGCCAATCGCGAGCCCATCGCCGCCGACCGCAGCATGTGATCCATCGGCTGCCCGAGCCCGAGGTCGATCGCCAGAGATAGCGCGGCCAGAATGTCCGTCCGGGACACGGCTCCGTCGAAGGGCATGGAACTCGCCCCTTTCCCGACCCTCACCGGCGCGGCGTCACTGTAGCCACACACAAGCCGATGCCTGCTAAGCCTAGGGCATTGGCGTTGCTGCCGGGCCGAGAAACGTTTTGGCGAGGTTGGGCGCGCGGCTAGCGGCGCTTGACCGACTTGGGTGGCTTGGCGCCGCGACCCTGTTGCCGCGCCGCGGCGCGCCGCTCGCGCCGGCTGGCACCCCCGGGAACCCCGGCCGGCGTCTTGGAATCGCCGCCGTTGCGCTGGACCGCCGCCGAGCCGTCCTCCGCCGGTCCGGAGTAGGTCATGGCCGGCGCTTCGTTGTCAATGCCCTTGGCGCGCAATTGGGTTGGGGCCTCTTCGCGCACGGCCGTCGCCGCGCCGCCCTGCTTGCCGGCCGCGGCGGTGGCGAATTCACCCAGCCCCTCCGGGGCTTGTACCGGCGCGACCTGCGGGCTGGGCACCGCCTCGACGGTGACATTGAACAGGAACCCGACCGACTCTTCCTTCATGCCGTCGAGCATCGCCATGAACATGTCGTAGCCCTCGCGCTGATACTCGACGAGCGGGTCGCGCTGGGCCATCGCGCGCAGCCCGATGCCCTCCTTGAGGTAGTCCATCTCGTAGAGGTGCTCGCGCCACTTGCGGTCGATCACGTTGAGCAGCACGTTGCGCTCCAGCTGGCGCATCGCGCCCTCGCCGGCGATCTCCTCGAGCTCGGCTTCCCTTATGGCATAAGCGTTTTCGGCGTCTTTGAGCAGCGCCTCGAGCAGCTCCTCGCGGGTGAGGTCGTCGAGGTCGGCGTCGGCGTCGCGGCGCGTTAGCGTCGCATGGTCGATGCCCACCGGGTACAGCGTCTTGAGCGCCGTCCACAGCGCTTCCAAGTCCCAATCCTCGGCGTAGCCCTCAGAGGTGGCGCCGTTGACGTAGGCGGTGACCACGTCGCGCACCATGTCCAGCGCCTGCTCCTTGAGGTTCTCGCCCTCCAGGATGCGGCGGCGCTCGGCGTAGATCACCTTGCGCTGCTGGTTCATCACCTCGTCGTACTTCAGGACGTTCTTGCGGACCTCGAAGTTCTGCTGCTCCACCTGGGTCTGGGCGCTCTTGATCGCCCGGGTGACCATCTTGGCCTCGATCGGCACGTCGTCGGGCAGGTTCAGCCGGTTGAGCATCGCCTCCAGCGCGGCGCCGTTGAACCGGCGCATGAGCTCGTCGCCCAGCGACAGGTAGAACCGCGACTCGCCCGGGTCGCCCTGCCGGCCGGAGCGACCGCGCAGCTGGTTGTCGATGCGCCGGGACTCGTGCCGCTCGGTGCCCAGCACGTACAGGCCGCCGGCCTCGATCACCTCGGCGGCCTCGGCGGCGACCTCCTCCTTGACCTTCGGCAGTTCCTCGTGCCAGGCGGCGTCGTATTCCTCGGGCGTCTCGACCGGGTCGAGGCCGCGCTCGCGCAGCCGCTGGTCGGTGAGGAAGTCGGCGTTGCCGCCGAGCACGATGTCGGTTCCGCGGCCCGCCATGTTGGTCGCGACGGTGATGCCGCCGCGGCGGCCGGCGACGGCGACGATGGTCGCCTCCTGCTCGTGGAACTTCGCGTTGAGCACGTTGTGCGGCACGCGGCGCTTCTGGAACTGACGGGACAGGTACTCCGAGCGCTCCACGCTGGTGGTACCGATCAGCACCGGCTGACCCTTTTCGTAGCGCTCGACGACGTCGTCGACCACCGCGATGTACTTGGCTTCCTCGGTCTTGTAGATTAGGTCGGACTGGTCGGCGCGGATCATCGGCTTGTTGGTCGGGATCGGCACCACGCCGAGCTTGTAGATCTCGTGCAGCTCGGCCGCCTCGGTCTGGGCGGTACCGGTCATGCCGGCGAGCTTGTCGTAGAGCCGGAAGTAGTTCTGCAGCGTGATGGTGGCCAGCGTCTGGTTCTCGGCCTTGATCTCCACGTGCTCCTTGGCCTCGATGGCCTGATGCATGCCCTCGTTGTACCGGCGGCCGTAGAGCACGCGGCCGGTGAACTCGTCGACGATCAGGACCTCGCCGTCGCGCACGATGTAGT
The DNA here is from genome assembly GCF_001672995.1 of Mycobacterium sp. 1482292.6. Taxonomy (NCBI): domain Bacteria; kingdom Bacillati; phylum Actinomycetota; class Actinomycetes; order Mycobacteriales; family Mycobacteriaceae; genus Mycobacterium; species Mycobacterium sp. 1482292.6. Next base: position 29,879 of record NZ_LZKV01000159.1, read on the forward strand.
CCTTGTCGCGGTTGAACAGCTCCTTGGCCTTCAGCGCGTTGTTGAGGTAGCTGACCAGCGGCGAGTTGGCGGCCTCGTAGAGGTTGTCGATGCCGAGCTGGTCCTCGACGAACTCCACACCCAGCTCGTGCACGCCGACGGTGCGTTTGCGCAGGTCCACCTCGTAGTGGACGTCCTTCTCCATCAGCGGCGCCAGCCGGGCGAACTCGAGGTACCAGTTGGAGGCGCCGTCGGCGGGGCCCGAGATGATCAGCGGGGTGCGGGCCTCGTCGATCAGGATGGAGTCGACCTCGTCGACGATGGCGAAGTTGTGCCCGCGCTGGACCAGGTCGTCGAGCGAATGCGCCATGTTGTCGCGCAGGTAGTCGAAGCCGAACTCGTTGTTGGTGCCGTAGGTGATGTCGGCGTTGTAGGCGACCCGGCGTTCGTCCGGCGCCATCTGGGCCAGGATCACCCCGACCTCGAGGCCGAGGAAGCGGTGCACGCGGCCCATCCACTCGCTGTCACGTTTGGCCAGGTAGTCGTTGACGGTGACGACGTGCACACCCTTACCGCCAATGGCGTTGAGGTAGGCCGGCAGCACCGAGGTCAGAGTCTTGCCCTCACCGGTCTTCATCTCGGCGACGTTGCCGAAGTGCAGTGCGGCACCGCCCATCACCTGCACGTCGAAGTGCCGCTGGTCGAGCACCCGCCACGCGGCCTCGCGGGCGACGGCGAACGCCTCGGGCAGCAGGTCGTCGAGGCTTTCGCCGTCGGCGTGCCGCTTCTTGAACTCGTCGGTCTTGGCCCGCAACTCGGCGTCGGTGAGCTTCTCGATCTCGTCGGACAAGGTGTTGACGTAGTCAGACACCCGCTTGAGACGCTTGAGCATGCGACCTTCGCCAAGGCGCAGCAACTTCGACAGCACGGTGTTGTCCCCTTTTGGGATGTGCCCCTGTTGGTAGGAGTCTTTTCTTGAGCGACTCCCATGGTAGGCGACGACCCCGTGGGTACCGCCGTAGCGGCGATCGCAAGCGCGGCAACGCCGGGCGTAGCGGGTCGCCGCCCAACCAGCCCCGTCAGGACAGCCTGATCAGGCCGTAGTCGTAGGCGTGCCGCCGGTAGACCACGCTGGGCCGTTCGGTCTGCTTGTCGTGGAACAGGAAGAAGTCGTGTCCGACCAGCTCCATCTCGTAGAGCGCGTCGTCGACCGTCATCGGCGTCGCCGGGTGCTCCTTGGTCCGCACGATCCGTCCGGGCTCGTGGTCGGGTTCCACGCCGTCGCGCTCGGCGGGCGCGGGCTGCGGCGCGCTGTCCGGCGGGACGGGTGGCACCGCGGTGGCCGCGGCCAGTGACACCGGGGTCTTGTCCCCGTAGTGGACCTTGCGCCGGTCCTTGACGCGGCGCAGCCGGTTCTCCAGCTTGTCGACAGCGGACTCGAACGCGGCGTAGAAACTGTTGGCACAAGCCTCCGCCCGGGTCACCGGGCCGCGGCCGCGGGCGGTGATCTCCACGCGCTGACAGGATTTGCGCTGGCGCCGGTTGGGCGCGTGCTTGAGCTCGACATCGAAGAGATAGATGGAGCGGTCGAACCGCTCGAGCCGGGCGAGTTTTTGCGAGACGTACAGACGGTAATGATCGGGGATTTCAACGTTGCGGCCCTTGAACACAACATCGGCGGTGGTTGTCGGTGGGGCTTGCTCATCGATGATGGGCGGTTGGTCCAGAATCTGACCGGAATCCACGGATAGCCTTGACATACGTGACAACTCGTTTCTCTTTTCACGTCGCACGCGCCCTGCGTGCCCGGCTGCTTGATGCGCCGACGAGGTGAGAGCGGTTCGAGACTGGCTACCGCCGCAGGCTGCCCGCCGGTGCAAGGTGTCGATTACTCACCCCTTCCCGCGGATGGGTCCCACCTGGAAAATCGCGACCAGTGAGTCAGACCGATGAGTCGTTCTTCGTTGTTCTCGACGTTAGCTCGTGTTCGCCTGCCGAGCCACTAATTTGGTCCGGCTGTTGCGAGTTCTTCACAACCTCTTGGCCGGCTCACGGGCTCGGCGTGGCGGCGGTGAGGTTCACACGGCGGCGAGCGCCAGCACCGCGGCGACCCGGACCCCGGCGGCGTGCAGGATGCGCACCGACTCGCGCGCGGTCGCACCGGTGGTGACGATGTCGTCGACGACCATCACTTCGGTGCGCGGCGGTGGGCCGCGCAACACCACCCGGCCGGTGATGTTGCGCTCGCGCGCGGCCGTGCCCAGGCCCACCGAGTCACGGGTCAGCGCCTTGAGCCGCAACGCCGCGACGACGGCGATCTCCGGATGCCGCGCCACCGCGGCGCGCGCCAGCCGGGCGACGGGGTCACCGCCGCGCCGCCGCGCGGCCGAGCGCCGGGTGGGCGCGGGGACGACGGTCAGCGGGGTGGGCACGATCCCCCACGACAGCAACCGGTGCACGCCGACGGCCAGGGGCCGCGCCAGCGGTTCGACCAGGTCCGCCCTGCCCCGCTCCTTGAGCGCCAGGATCGCGTGCCGGCGCGCGTTGGCGTAGCGGCCGAGCGCGAACACCGGGACCTCCGGGTCGATGCGCGGGGTCACCACATGCGGCTGGTCGGCCGGCACCGACAGCTCGGCGGCGCACGCGTCGCACCAGCGGGTCGACGGCGCCCCGCAACCGCCGCATTCGGCCGGCAGGAACAGGTCGAGCATGGCGTCAGTGTGGCGGGTGGGTGTGACACCGAGCTTGTGCGCTACCCCGGCAGCACCGGTGCCGCCCCGGGCACCGTGAGTCCGGGCACCTCCGACCAGCCTTGCTGACCGTCGGCCGACGGCGAATACTGCAGCACCCCTTGCGGTCCCGCGACGTAGGCCGTCGACGGGTTGGCGACCACCGTGGTCACCGGCATCTGCAGACCGTGTGGCGGCGCGTCGGAGTTCACCCCGTCGATGTTCACGTAGGACACCGGATGGCTGGCGTCGGTGCGGGTCACCACGATGTCGTCGCCGGTGCGCCACGACAGCGACACCACCGAATTGCCCAACCCGAATCCGAGCCGGCGCGGGAAGGTCAGGGCGTACTGCCCGGCCTGGGTCTGCTCGACGCTGGCCAGAATCACCTGGCCGCCGATCACCATGGCCGCGCGGGTGCTGTCGCGGGACAGCTGCAGGTCGGTGATGGGCCCCGGGAACCGGGTGGCCACCGCCACGGAATCCACCGGCAGCCGGGCGGGCTGCCCGGAGGCCGGCTCCTGAATCGCCCGCAACACGTTGTTGCCGTCGACGACCACCCACACCACGTCGTCCAGCGACCACGTCGGCCGCGACAGGCTGTGCCCGTCGGCGGCCTGCACGGCCTCCTGACCCAGATCACCGATCCACAGGGACGCGGCCATGTCCGGGGCGCCGCGGTGCAGCGTCACCACCGAGGCCACCTGCCGGCCGGAGCGCGACAGCGCGGCGCCGGTCTGGTCGCCCACGCGGCCGAACGCGCCGGGCACCGTGACGGTGTGCTGGCCGTCCAGCGACACCAGTGAGCCGTTGACCAGGGCGTGCAGCCCCGCGCCCGCGCCGTCGGCGGCGCCGGGATCGGTGGCCGCGACATCCGAGGTGGTCCACCCGTCGCGGAACCGGTCGTCCAGCGGCGCGCCGTCGGCGTTGATCACATAGGGGCCGCGGATGTCGGCCCTGGCCAGCGTCCAAATGATCTGCGCCGCAAGCAATTGCCGGCTGTGCGGATCGGTGGTGGACAGCTTCTCGAGTTCGACCCGCGCGCCGCCGTAACCGCGACCGATGCCGTTCTTGCCGCCGTCGGCGCGGGTCACCGGCCCGCGCAACCGCAGCGGCGGGGCGAGCAGGTTGCGCACGGTGTGCGCCATCTCCGGCCGCGGCCCGGCGATCACCTTCGAGATCAGCTCGGTGGCCAACTGGTCGTGGTCGGGCACCGCGACGTAACGCGGGTCGGGGACGACCGTCTTGCCGGTCGGGTCGGCGAAGTACAGGGTGTTGCGCTTGTAGGTGGACTGGAACTGCTGCCAGTCCAGGAACACCCCATTGGGCAACCGGTCGATGCGCCAACCGCCGGAGGTCTTGACCAATTCGATCGGCCCGGGGTCGGGCAGCACCCCCTCGGCGGTTTCGAACACCCCCACGTCGGACAGCGAACCCAGGATGTCGGCCCGCATGGTGGCCGAAACCCGCTCGGCCGCACGGGTTTCGACGAACACCACGTGGTCGATCAGCAGCGCGCTACCGGCGTCGTCCCAGGCGTTGGACGCCGACTGGGTGAGGAACTGCCGCGCGGCCAGGTGGCGGTTGGCGGGATCGGCTGTGGCCTTGAAGAATTCGCGCAGCAGCACGTCCGGGTCCATGCCCGGCGTCGGCTTGGGCAGGTTCGACGGCGCCGGCCGCTCGACGGTGCCGATGGCTTGCGGCGCCGACGAGCTGGGCACCCCCGCGCAGCCGGCGAGCAGCGCGGCCAGCATCAGCAGGCCCAACAGCCGCCGCATCACAGGGTCCTCTCGGCGTGCTCACGCTGGCGCGGACGGTCTTTCGCGTGCTGCGGGCCGCTGGGAGCGGGTTGCGGAATCGGCTTCATGGGCAGCGGGCTGGTGGTGACCTTGTGGCCACGCACCAGCGGCAACGTCAGCCGGAAACACGAGCCGTCGCCGGGTTCGCCCCACGCCTCCAGCCGGCCCTGGTGCAGTCGCGCGTCCTCGATGCTGATGGCCAGGCCCAGCCCGGTGCCCCCGGACCGCCGGACCCGCGAAGGGTCGGCCCGCCAGAACCGGCTGAACACCAGCTTCTCCTCGCCGGGCCGCAGCCCGACGCCGTAGTCGCGCACGGTGACGGCCACCGTGTCCTCGTCGGCGGCCATCCGGATCTTGACCGGCTTGTGCTCAGCGTGGTCGATGGCGTTGGCGATCAGGTTGCGCAGGATGCGCTCCACCCGTCGGGTGTCGACCTCGGCGATCACCTCCTCGGTCGGCAGGTCGACCTTCAGCTCGATGCCGGCGTCCTCGGCCAGATGCCCGACGTTGCTCAGCGCGCTGCGCACCGTGGTGCGCAGATCGACCGCCTCGACGGACAGCTCCGCGACGCCGGCGTCGTGCCGCGAGATTTCCAGCAAGTCGTTGAGCAGCGACTCGAACCGGTCCAGCTCGTTGACCATCAGCTCGGTGGAGCGCGCCAGCGTGGGGTCCAGGTCGGCGCTGTGGTCATAGATCAGGTCGGCGGCCATCCGCACGGTGGTCAGCGGGGTGCGCAGCTCGTGGCTCACGTCGGAAGTGAAGCGGCGCTGCAGATTACCGAACTCCTCCAGCTGGGTGATCTGGCGCGACAGGCTCTCGGCCATGTCGTTGAAGGACATCGCCAGCCGGGCCATGTCGTCCTCGCCGCGCACCGGCATGCGTTCGGACAGATGCCCTTCGGCGAAGCGTTCGGCGATGCGCGACGCCGACCGCACCGGCACCACCACCTGCCGCGACACCAGCAGCGCGATCCCGGCCAGCAGCACCAGCAGCACCGCGCCGCCGGTGATCATGGTGCCGCGCACCAGCTGGATGGTGGCCTGCTCGTTCTTGAGCGGAAAGATCAGGTAGAGCTCCAGGTTGGCCACCTGAGACGACGCCGGCGTGCCGATGACCAGCGCCGGTCCGGAGAACCCGTCGGTGTGGACGGTGGCGTACTGGTAGGACGCCTGCCCGGCCTTGACGAAGCCGCGCAGCGAAGCGGGCACCTGGTCGACGGGCCCGGCGGTGGTCGCCGCGCGCGGGCCGTCGCCCGGCACCATCAACACCGCGTCAAAGGCCCCCGCCATCCCCGCGCCCGAGGCCGGGTCGGTCTTGGAGGTCAGCGTGTTGCGCGCCAGCTGCAGGCTGCTGTCCAGGGATCGCGCCTCTTCGCCGTTGACGATCCCGCCGACGGTGGTGCGCGCCCGCTCGATCTGCTCGATGGCGGCCTTGACCTTGACGTCGAGCACCCGGTTGGTGACCTGAGAAGTCAACACGAAACCGAGCGCCAGGATGACCGCGAGCGACAACCCCAGGGTCAGCGCCACAACCCGCAGTTGCAGCGAGCGCCGCCAGGCGATGGCCACGGCGCGACTCACCGCGCCCATGCCACGAGTCATGGGACCGGAGCGTCCCCAACGGCTCCGAGTGCGTCGCCGAGAGCCCCAGATCACGTGTCCCTACCGGTCACGGAGGTCCGGCCTTGTACCCAACTCCTCGAACGGTCAACACTACGGTCGGGTTTTCGGGATCCTTCTCAACCTTGGCGCGCAGACGCTGGACGTGCACGTTCACCAGACGGGTATCCGCCGGGTGACGATAGCCCCACACCTGTTCGAGCAGCACATCACGAGTAAACACCTGCCGCGGTTTGCGCGCCAACGCCACCAGCAAGTCGAATTCCAGCGGTGTCAGCGAGATCTGCTCGCCGTTGCGGGTGACCTTGTGCGCCGGCACGTCGATCTCCACGTCGGCGATGGACAGCATCTCGGCGGGCTCGTCGTCGTTGCGCCGCAGCCGCGCCCGCACCCGCGCCACCAGCTCCTTGGGCTTGAACGGCTTCATGATGTAGTCGTCGGCGCCCGACTCGAGGCCCAGGACCACGTCGACGGTGTCGGTCTTGGCGGTCAGCATGACGATCGGCACGCCGGAGTCGGCGCGCAACACCCGGCACACGTCGATGCCGTTCATCCCGGGCAGCATCAGGTCCAACAGCACCAGATCGGGGCGCAGTTCGCGCACCGCCGTCAGGGCCTGGGTGCCGTCACCGATGACCGCAGTGTCGAAACCCTCACCCCGCAACACGATGGTCAACATCTCGGCGAGCGAAGCGTCGTCATCGACGACGAGAATCCTTTGCCTCATGGAGTCCATGGTGTCACCAGATCGGGACAAAACTCGGACATCACACGGGCGTTTCTTCTTCGAAAGGGCCGAATCGTGACAAATCTGTGCTAGTCGGCGGCCAAATCGGCGGCCAGCCGGGCCGGATCGACGTCCGCGTCGACGGCCAGCCACGGGCCGCCCCAAGCCGCGGCGGCCAGTTCGGCGTACACCGCGCCGGTGCGCTGCTGCAGCCCGTCGTCGCGTTCGTAGCTGTCCCGCGCGCGGCCCGGATCGGACTCGGCCCGGCTGCGGGCCCGCTGCCCGGCCAGCTCGGCCGGCACCGCGAGCAGCACCTGCCAGTCGGGCGCGGGCAGGCCGAGGCGCCCGTATTCCAGCGCGTGTATCCATGCCACGGCCGGCCCGGCCGCGTCCTGATGCAGACGGGCGGCGGTGTAGGCCGCGTTGGAGGCGACGTAGCGGTCCATGATCACCACGTCGTGCTCGCGGCGCAGCGCCTCGATGTCGCCGACGGCCCCCGCGCGATCCAGCGCGAACAGCATCGCCATCGCGTACACCGACGACGCGAGATCGCCGTGCTCGCCGTGCAGGGCCTCGGCCGCGATGTCGGCGGTCACCGACTGCCCGTACCGCGGGAAGGCCAGCAAGGCCACCGACTTGCCGTCCGCCTCGAACAGCTTGCGCAGCTTGTCGGTCAGCGTCCGCTTGCCGGCGCCGTCGATGCCCTCGATCGCGATCAGCACGGCGCGAGCCTAGCCCGTTGTCGAGCGCCCGGCTGGCCGGGCGTTCGGCCGAAGCGCCGGCTCAGTAGCGGTAGTGGTCGGCCTTGTAGGGGCCGTCGACGTCGACGCCGATGTACTCGGCCTGCTCCTTGGTGAGCTTGGTCAGCTTGCCGCCGAGTGCCTCGACGTGGATGCGGGCCACCTTCTCGTCGAGGTGCTTGGGCAGCCGGTAGACCTCGTTGTCGTACTCGTCGTTCTTGGTCCACAGCTCGATCTGGGCGATGACCTGGTTGGAGAAGCTGTTGCTCATCACGAACGACGGGTGCCCGGTGGCGTTACCCAGGTTCAGCAACCGGCCCTCGGACAGCAGGATGATCGACTTGCCGGTGTCCGGGAACGTCCACAGGTCGACCTGCGGGCGGATGTTGGTCTTGGTGGCGCCCGACTTCTCCAGCCGCGCCACCTGGATCTCGTTGTCGAAGTGGCCGATGTTGCCCAGGATCGCCTTGTCCTTCATCGCCTTCATGTGCTCGAGGGTGATGATGTCCTTGTTGCCGGTGGTGGTGATGACGATGTCGGCCTCGCCGATCACATCCTCGACGCGCTTGACGTCGAAGCCCTCCATCAGCGCCTGCAGGGCGTTGATCGGGTCGATCTCGGTCACGGTCACCCGCGCGCCCTGGCCCGCCACCGACTCGGCCGAACCCTTACCGACGTCGCCGTAGCCGCAGATCAGCACCTTCTTGCCACCGATCAGCACGTCGGTGCCGCGGTTGATGCCGTCGATCAGCGAATGCCGGCAGCCGTACTTGTTGTCGAACTTGCTCTTGGTGACCGAGTCGTTGACGTTGATCGCCGGGAACGCCAGGTCGCCGGCGGCGGCGAACTGGTAGAGCCGCAGCACGCCGGTGGTGGTCTCCTCCGAGACACCCTTGATCGACGCGGCGATCTTGGTCCACTTGTCCTTATCGGTTTCGAAGCGCTTGCGCAGCAGGTTCAGGAACACCCGGTGCTCGGTCGAGTCGTCCTCGTCGTCCGGCGGCACCACGCCGGCCTTCTCGTACTGCGCGCCGCGCAGCACCAGCATGGTGGCGTCGCCGCCATCGTCCAGGATCATGTTCGCGGGCGCGGCGGCGCCGTCTTTATCGGGCCACGTCAGCACCTGCTCGGCCGCCCACCAGTACTCCTCGAGCGTCTCGCCCTTCCACGCGTACACCGGGACGCCCTTGGGCTCCTCGGGCGTGCCGTGCGGGCCGACGACCACCGCGGCGGCGGCGTGGTCCTGGGTGGAGAAGATGTTGCAGGACGCCCAGCGCACCTCGGCGCCCAGCGCGACGAGAGTCTCGATCAGCACCGCGGTCTGCACGGTCATGTGCAGCGAACCGGAGATGCGCGCGCCCTTGAGCGGCTGCACGTCGTGGTACTCGCGGCGCAGCGACATCAGACCCGGCATCTCCTGCTCCGAGAGCTCGATGTCCCGGCGACCGTAATCCGCCAACGACAGATCGGCGACCTTGAAATCGATGCCGTTTCGAACGTCGGGGGTGAGTGCGTTTTCGGTCGTCGTCATAGCGTGTTCTTCCTTTTTCGGCTCGCTCGCCTGTGGCTCGCTCGGATGAAAGCGGTAATTAGCTTAGGTATGTTCTTGCGCCACTGTAGTCGCGGGTCGGCGCGGACCTCGGCGCAGGGAAGGGCTCAGGGGACGTTGACGACGCCGTGCCGCTCGGCGAACGGCGTCATCAACCGGGCCAGATCGGCCGCCACGTCGTGGTCCGCCTCGGGCGGCATCGACACATAGCTCAGCGCCAGCCGCACGATGGCCCGCGCCAGCACGCCGGCGTCCTCGTCGCTGGTGGCCACCCAGCTGTGGGTCAGCGCGTTGGTCAGCCGCTCGGAGGCGCGGTTGATGATGGGCGCGCTGTCGGTGGTGATGATCTGCAGCAGGTCGGGTTTGGCCACGCCGGTGAGCAGCGAGATCACCAGCGGGTCGGCCGACAGCTCGGTGAACAGGTCGCGAAAGCCCCGCAGAAACGCCTCATAGATGTTGCCGACGTTGGCTTCCAGCGCGGCGTTGACGGCGTCGACCAGCCGGTCGGCCAGGCGCAGGCCGTACCCCTGCGCCAGGCCTTGGCGCGAGCCGAACTCGTTGTAGATCGTCTGCCGGCTGATGCCCGCGGCGCGGGCGACGTCCGACAGCGTGATGGCCGACCAGTCGCGGGTCAGCAGCAGATCCCGCATCGCGTCGAGCACCGAGTCGCGCAGCAGGGCGCGCGAGGCCTCGGCGTACGGCATCCGCTTCACAGGCGCGACAATAGCGGCTTTGGCCGCCGCGTTGGCGGCGATCACGAACGGGCGATCTCCACCATCTCGAAGTCGGTCTTCGCCGCACCGCAATCCGGGCAGCTCCAGTCCTCGGGGATGTCGTCCCAGCGGGTCCCCGGGGCGATGCCGTCCTCCGGCCAGCCCTTGGCCTCGTCGTACTCGAATCCGCACTGCACGCAGACGAACAGCTTGTAGTCCTCGTTCATCGGGTCACTCCTGATAGTTCGAAATCGACTTTCTCGCGCACCGCACAATCGGGGCAGCACCAGTCCTCGGGGATGTCGGCGAAGGGCGTGCCCGGCCGAAAGCCTTCCCGCGGTTCGCCTTTCGCTTCGTCGTAGACGTAGTCACAACCCGGGCAGCGGTAGGCGGTCATGCGGCGTACTTCGCCAGCAGCTTCTCGCGCAGCCGCGGCGCGATGTTGACGCGGGTGATGTCGCCGTCGTAGTGCGCCAGCACCCGGTGATCCATCACCTTGCGCCACAGCGGCGGGAAGTAGGTGAGCGAGATCATCGACGCGTACCCGCTCGGCAGGTTGGGCGCACCCGCCATGCTGCGCAGCGTCTGGTAGCGCCGGGTCGGGTTGGCGTGGTGGTCGCTGTGCCGCTGTAGGTGATACAGGAACAGGTTGGTCACCACGTGGTCGGAGTTCCAGCTGTGCGCCGGGGTGCACCGCTCGTAGCGGCCGCTCGAATTCTTCTGCCGCAGCAGCCCGTAGTGCTCCAGGTAGTTGACCGACTCGAGCAGGCTGAACCCGAAGACGGCCTGGATCACGACGAAGGGGATCAGGCCCGGGCCGAAGACCGCGATCAGCGCGCCCCACAGCACCACCGACATCAGCCACGCATTGAGGACGTCGTTGGACGCGTACGTCTTCGGGTTCCAGGGGCTGGCGCCCTGCCGGCGAATCCGTTGCGCCTCCAACTTCAGCGACGAGCGCAGGCTGCCGATGACGCTGCGTGGCAAGAACTCCCAGAAGGTCTCACCGAAGCGGGCCGACGCGGGGTCCTCCGGGGTGGCGACGCGCACGTGGTGGCCGCGGTTGTGCTCGATGTAGAAGTGGCCGTAGCAGGTCTGCGCCAGGGTGATCTTGGACAGCCAGCGCTCCAGCGAGTCCTTCTTGTGGCCCATCTCGTGCGCGGTGTTGATGCCGACGCCGCCGAGCACGCCGACGGACACGGCCAGGCCCAGCTTGCCCGCCCAGCTGAGCGCGCCGTCAAAGCCGAGCCAGCCCAGGTCCGAGGCGGTGAACAGGTAGGCGCCCATCACCACGCTGAGGTACTGGAACGGGATGTAGGAGTAGGTGCAGTAGCGGTAGTACTTGTCGTTCTCCAGCCGCTCCATGACCTCGTCGGGCGGGTTCTGCCCGTCGGGACCGAAACGCAGGTCGAGGATCGGCAACACGACCCAGAGCAGGATCGGCCCGATCCACAGCGGCACCTGCGCGGCGGCGTGCCAGCCCAACGTGTTGAGGCCCCAGATGAGCGGCAACATCACGAACAGCGCCGTCGGCGCGATCAGCCCCATCAGCCACAGGCGACGCTTCTTATCCCGCCAGGCGAGCGGGTCGGCTTCCTGTCCCAGCTGCGCTTCGAATGTGGTCATCTGCCAAACCTCCTTGTGAGTCACGCCACGTTGAGGTTGGACAATACCGCTGTTTGCGTCTTCTGTCTAGACAAACACCGCGGTTTTGTAAAGCAGCTGCGACTAGGGCACCGGGCTGTGCGGATCGACCTCGAGCGAGTCGCTGGGCTCGGCCTCCCCTTCCTCCCGCCGTCCCTGCACCGAGTGCCAGTAGCCATAGCCGGCGTAGATCGCCGTGCCCACCACCAGCCACACCCCGAACCGGACCCAGGTGAGCGCGGTGAGGTTGAGCATCAGCCACAGGCAGGCGGCGATCGACGCGATCGGGAGCAACGGCACCCACGGCGCCTTGAAACCGCGTTCCAGGTCCGGCCGGGTGCGGCGCAGCACGATCACGCCGGCCGAGACCAGCACGAAGGCGAACAGGGTTCCGACGTTCACCATCTCCTCGAGCTTGGTGATCGGAAACACCGACGCGGTCACGGCCACCACCAGCGCGACCAGCACGGTGATCCGCACCGGCGTGCCCCGCGCACCCGTCTTGGCCAGCGACCGGGGCAACAGGCCGTCGCGCGCCATCGCGAACAGGACCCGGCACTGGCCGAGCATCAGCACCATCACCACGGTGGTCAGGCCCGCCAACGCACCGATGGAGATGATCTTGCTCGCCCAGTGGATGCCGTTCGCGGTGAAGGCGGTGGCCAGGTTCGCCTGCCCGCGGCCGCGGACCGTCTTGAGTTCGGTGTAGGACACCATGCCCGACAGCACCACCG